>CALJZV010000047.1 GCA_937983475.1 uncultured Verrucomicrobiales bacterium | reverse complement strand
GGCATAGATACCCCAACCGACGCGCTGGAGAAGATTCGCATGCGCGCCAGTGACGCCGCCCTGGGCATTATGAGTGTCGAAGCCGCTGAATTCGGTTCCGGCGATCACAGCATCGGTTTTATTCAATACCAGCGCCGCGGCCTTAAGGTTCTTGAAAAAGGAGTAAGCGCCCGAGTCCACGACGTATTTGCCGGTGTTGTTGCCATAAAGGGCGTAACCGCCGTTCTTGGACTGGGTGGTGGGAAACAGGTGATATGGTGCCGTGCCGCCGTCGGAGTTGGTGTCATCCACGAAGGTGTTCCCGTTCTCCGAAAAATCAATGCCTGCGAAAATGGAAAGCGTGCTGGTCAGGTTCTCGTATTGCAGCTGGAGCAGGTCCCGGTTTCGCTTTGCTGGAAACGGGTGCGGAATGGAATTGATGAGCGCCGTGTCTGCCTTGAGATTGCCAGCCGTATTATTGGGAACGCCCATCAGGTCATAACGGGTGGGGTCTGACAAATTGGTCATGGCCGCGGTGGGGCCGCGCTGCAACAGAGGCAAGGCCGGCTGGAAAGAAACGCAGGTCAACGGCGAACGCTCCGCCAGCCCAGATTCAATGATGGTGCGGTAGAAAATGCCTTCTCGGGTGGTTTTGTTATTGGGCAAACCGTTTTCCCAATACGCCTGCGAATCAAAATGAGATCGGGATTGCTTGGGATAACCTACCCGGTGAATAAAGGCCAGTTGGCCCGCATTGTAAACCGGCGCAAGAAATTTCATCGCCGGATGCAACCCTGAAAAGCCGTTCCCAAGCCGGATGGCGTTGAGATAGGAAAAGGTTGCCGTGCCAACCCCGGAAACCGGGAAATCGCAGGCGCCGGTGTCCGAATAATTCGTGCCGACATCCTGGGGAATCAGAAGGGTCGGGCGGTTGGTCGCGTTGTAAGCGCTATCCAGAACCGGCACCACCGTGTTCAATCCGTCCACGCCGCCTCTGAGGAAAATGAAAAGCAGCTTTTTGCCGTTGAGCCCGATATTCCCCTCGGCCAAGGCTTTTTTGACCACAAAGGGAATGTCCACCAGTGTCGAAAGCGCGACACCCAAGCCCGTCTTGAACGAGCGGTCAAGGAAACCGCGCCGGGTGATGATGTTTAAATGTTGCATGGTTACTGTTCCTGAAAGCGCGCCTGGCTCAACAGCATGGCCACAAGGCCACGGACGCGCGTGTCGTAATTGGTTCCGGCGATGCTGCTCACAGCCAGATTTGCGAATGGGGATGAATCTCCCTGGTCATTGGTGTTCAAATAATTAATGGCGGCTTGCCGCATCAGGGCGAGGTTGCCCGCGCCTTCTGATGAATAAAATATGCTCAGGAAATAATCCGCGACGTCCTCTGCGCTGGTCCAACTGGAGGATGGAAGCTTCAATTTGATCAGCTCCACGGGGTTGCAAACCGTGTTGCCGGCATCGTTGCCGGTGCCGCTTTGGACGCCAGTATGGCCATTTTGGCCGAACGCAATGCAGAACGATTGCACGAACCGAACTCGCTCGGCAATCGTGCCCGCGCTGATCCAACCAGGTGCGCCCTCGGGATAACCATCGGGATCATCGCGGTCGAACAAGAGCATATTCCCCATCCGCTGCATTGGCAGTGCCAGGGAATAACCATCCGTGTCCGATGTAAACGTCCCCGCTTGGTATGTGCCATTGACGCTGGTGCGCAGGGCGCGAATGGCGCTGACGACAAATTCAAAGGGCGTTTTTACTTTTTGAGCATTTGCGGAATGACTTCGGAACAGCTCTGAGCCGAATATGGCGGACAGCACCGCGCGGAGGTTTCCATTACTGGTTTCCCACGCGTTCATACACTGGCGCACCAGTTGCCCCTCAGGAGAGAGATTCGGATCCGCAAAATCATACCCGTGGGTAAAACCGTCATGCACGAACAGGCGGCACAGTTTCACGCTGATATACTCCTGGGTAAACGGCAGGTTGGCCAGATGTTGAATGACTTCATAGCCGTCCTGGATGCTGTTGGTTCCACTGCGTGACGGGATGATCAATTCGTAAAGCCCGGGCACCGTGCTGGTGCCGCAGGCTTTGGTGGTGTAAGGCGCGCCGACTCGGGCCGGGACACATCCGCTGCTGACCACCCGCTTGCTTCCGGCGTCGTA
>CALJZV010000046.1 GCA_937983475.1 uncultured Verrucomicrobiales bacterium | reverse complement strand
GTGCCAGCAGGGTAGGCACGGCCAAGGAACGAATCAATAGGGTTTACACCCCATCCCGGCCGCACGCCAGCCGGGCGAGCAAGACGGCCATGGCCGTCATGCAGCATGTCGCTGGCGATGCCGTGTTTCTCCAGCATCCACCGCGCTGGTCAGGACAAGTGTGCCCTTCGGGCATGAATTGACGGAGAAACAGGTTCGCCGGAAGAATCGATGCGGCTCATTCCGCCTGCTGGTAAAGGTACTTTTGAAAACCAGAGAACACTCTACCGATTTCGTTCGGGCTGCCAAGGTCGGCCACGGCGTCGGCGATGGAATTGTGATACTTCAAGCGAAGCAGCGGTGTGAGTTTTTCCGAATCCAGCTCATCCACGCCAATCGACACATAATGATCCAGGACGAAGTTCAGAAAATGCTGCTGCTTGGTGTTGAAGTGGGAGTTGATGTAAATCCGGGCGTTGGCCGCACGCACATCGCGCGTGGGGATGGTCCCCATCGGCACGGGTACTGCGTGCGATCGTTACCGGCTCAAGCATTCATGCGCCACAGGGTGAAATTCAGCGCGGCGGCAAAACTCACCCACGCCAGATACGGCACAAGCAGCCATGCCGCGCCGCGATGCACCAAACGAAACGCCCGCCACGTTGCCAGAATCGCCAGCCAGAGCAGTATAATTTCTCCAAACGCCAGGCCCGGCCGATGCAACCCAAAGAACAGCGGCGTCCAAAGCGCGTTGAGCGCCAGTTGCCCGAGGAAAATCAACAGGGGTTTGCGCTGCCGGCTCCATCCGCCCTGCCGCCACACCAGCCAGGCCGACACCGCCATCATCGTGTAAAGCACCGTCCAGACCGGGCCGAACACCCACCCCGGCGGGTTCCACGCCGGTTTGCGCAGGGACGCATACCACTCGCCCGGCCCGAAGAACGCCCCGAGCGACGACGCCGCAAAGCAGGCCAGCAACCAGCCCGCCAACGCGAGCCAATTGCCGACAGGCCGCTTCGGTTGAAGGGTGGATGGCGTCATCAAACTGAATGTGGCCCGGGGAAGCGTTTCCGCAAGGCCTCAGCCCGGTATTGAAAGATGGATTCGACATCCATGCGCACAAGCCAGCGATGCACCAGGAAATCAAACGGCACCGCGTAGCGCACATGGTCGGTGGCCAGCGTGCCGCCGTCGTGCGCTTCAAACAGATGCACGTGAATCCAGAGCCGATACGGACCACGAACCTGTTCATCCACGAATGTGTGCGGCGGGTTCCATTCATTGATGCGGGTGCGCCAGCGCAGCGGCAGGCCGCGCACCCGAAGCCGGTAATCGATCAAGGCCCCTTCGCGCAGCACGATCGGCGGCGGTGTGACGATGCGGAAATGCAGCCATGGCGGCGTCAGGGCATCGAGGTTGGCGGCATCGGCAAAAAAGGGAAACAACGCTTCCGGCGCGAGCGGCAACCACGTTTCCGTTCTGAATTCATGAACCTTCATTGTTGTCCATTCCCGGCAACGCAACCGCGATACCCTGGGAAAGTAAGACGGCCCCTGCCTTGCCGCCACACAAGAAACAAGCATCGCCGACTTACGGAGTGCGACGGTCACAGATCGCCGCTACAGCGGCATCGTTGCCGTTGGATTCGGCGGGGCTCATGCCTTTGGAAAAGTCAGCCGGTGTGTTTTCTGAATCGTGTCCCGCCACTCGTCGGAAAGTTTCGCCTGCGCGGCGAACTTCGGCCAACGCTTCACAGATGCCAGCACCTCTTCGAGGATCAGCGCGGCGCGGCCCCTCTTCATCAGCGCGGTCTTCGCGCACGCCTCAAAATCCTCCAGGGTGAAGCCGTCCCGTTTCCCGTTCAGCGTCATCTGATGCGTGGCGGTCCATGAACCCGAGGGATTGTAGCTGTAGGTCACGTCGAAGGCGGGCGCGAGCGTCCACTCGCCCTGCTTGTTCATCAGGAAGGCGATGTTTTTCACGTGGTCGTCCTGATTTCGCGCGACGATATTGAAAACCATCCGGCGAAACTGCTCCTCGATTGCCGCCATTGGCAGCTTGAGCTGGCGGATCGTCATCAGGGCTTGCTCGTAGGAATAGGCCCCGGCTTGGTTGAAATCGAAATGCGCCAACGCGCAGAGTGATTGCATGTGCAACTTTTCGCCGTGGGTCAACCGGTCGAACCGCCGCGTCATGAAATGCCGCCGCCCGCCCTCCTCCATCAACCGGCACTCGGCCATCGTGATGCCCGCCGCCCTGGCCATCAGGTGATAGGCATACTCGATGGCCCCATAGCCTTTCGGATCCTCCAGCTCCTTGTCCTTGTTGCCCGCCACGCCGTCGAATTTCAGCAGCCAATACTCGAACCCCTCGCCCGCCTTGACCTGTCCCGAGCGCACCTCGTTGGTGTTCGGGTTCCACGCGATCACCGCCTTGGCTCGCGCGCCGCCAGCGGACGTGCCCACGCGCAGGATGTCGCGCAGCGCCTTTTCTTTTCCGGCTTCGTGAAAATGCCCCTGCAAATCGCCGCGATGCGTCAACACCTCGCCCGCCAGGCGCACCAGCGCGTCCACTTCGATCTTGGTCGCCTTGCCCGGCTTTGGCCCCAGGGCCGGCGCAAACTCCAGTGCGCCCATGCCTCGCGCGCCCGTGTAGCATAGCCGCTCCACCGCATTGAAACTGGCCGCCGTGCGCCCCTGCGTCGCCAGCCAGGCGTCAATCAGCGCGTTGCCAAACCTGTCCGGCAGCGAATCCGCCAGCAATCCCGGCAGACCGTGAAAGGTGTTCCGCGGCAGCGCCGGGAATTGGTAAACCTGCTCGCTCAATGGCATCACCAGTGGCGACAGCTCGATGCCGCTCGCGGCAAACTCCCGGTCAAATTGGAACGCCGCCACGTCGCGCCCTTCCTCCAGCGCAACCGCGCCGATTGTCCGGCCCCAAAGCTGCACCTCCGCGATCATGACTCGTCACCCCACGTCCATTTTTTTGTCTTTGCGGGTGCCGCCTTTTTGCCCGAGGCGCGCTGGCGTTTCCGGCTCTGCCGTTTCAATTGCTCCATGGGACTGGACATCGCCTCCGGTATGAGGGCCTCGAAACGCTCCAGCAAGCCGAGCGTCCGGCACACCCGGAGGAAACCCGACAACTGCGTGGCCACGGCCCCGGATTCCAACCGCTGCAATGTAGGCTTCGAAATTCCCGCCTCGCGTGCGAGTTGGCTTTGGGTAAGGTTTCGTTCCAAGCGCAACCTTGCCAGGCGTTTGCCAAACTCAGCCAACACGGCATCATCGGTGGTGTTTAAGTCTATTTTCATAACGCATCGAATATGATGCCAAAAGGCGGAATATGCAATGTTTTGCATCATTAATGATGCATTGATGCTGGACTTTTTCTTCTTCGCGCTTACTTGCGAGGAATTCTCGACCTCTCCCGAAGCGATTCGCCCATATCAAGCCGGGCCAGCAGGTGTTCGAGATTCAAAGCCCGGAGAACAGAGACGAGATTGTGAAAGGTCGCCTGCCCCTTGCTCTCGATTCTCTCGATCGTCCGCTTGCCCACCACCGCGATTCTGGCCACATCCACCTGTCGCAGATTCATCTCCAAGCGTCTGGCACACACTTTGGCAGCAAACGACCGAACGATGAGTTCCGTTTCGTCGATCGGATTCTCCACGGGGGCTCTTACGAACGGAACTTGCTTATAGTTTCGCATCCGGCAGACGGCACCAACGATGTTCATGACCTCTTCAAACAGTGGGTAGGCAAAAAACTCCGTTCCGCCCTCGAACGGCTGAATCACTCGTTGATCGCCACATGCTTTGTGAAGTATGGATTCCAAGCTAAAGGCGTTTTCCTCAGTGCCGCAGGCAACTATCACGATCTTTTCCAGCCTGAACTCGTAGAAACACAGCAGTTGTGAAATGCGGCTCGAAGGCGCAACAGCCTTTCCCCCTTTGGAGGCTGTGCAATTGGGGAGGGGCGCGATGTATATGAATGCCATGGTTGCTCTGGTCTCTTGCGCTGTTTTTTTTTGCCATTGTTTTCCGCGCGGTTGCCATTTTCAGGGAAAAGCTGAACGCAAGAGAATCGAACGCGGAAAAACGCGGCAAGGCGGTTTTCGGAAATAGTTGCCTTCGGCGAAGTTGAAGCCCCATTTTTCCGCTCGTCAGGAAAACGATTTTTCCCAAGACTTCCGCTCCATGAATTCAAGAAAGTGTCTTTCAATCCGGCGGCTGCTATGGTGCTTCATTTTATTGACGGCCACGCCGGGCTTCGCGGCAAATCCCGCGGCGGAACCCAAGCCCATCTTTGACGGCAAAACCTTTGACGGCTGGGTCGAGCGCGGCGAGGCCATCTGGGAAATCCACGACGGCGTCATCACCGGCAGGACCGGCAAGGGCGGCCACGGCTGGCTCTGCACCGAGCGCACCTACGGCGATTTCCTGCTCGAGCTGGAGGTGAACATCGAGAGCGGCAACTCGGGCATCCAGATCCGCAGCCACATTGACGCCAAGGACACCATGGTCGGCTACCAGATCGAAGTGGACCCCACACCGCGCGCCTGGTCGGGCGGGCTCTACGAGCAGGGGCGCCGCGCCTGGCTGCAAAACCTGGTTGGCAACGAGCCGGCCCGCGCCGCGTTCAAGACCAACGAGTGGAACCATTACCGCATCCTGTGCGTCGGCGATTCGATTCGCTCGTGGGTCAACGGCGTGCCGGTGGCCGATTACGTGGATTCCATGGACATCGAGGGCGTCATCGCGCTGCAAACCCATTCGGGCAAAAACGCCCGCGTCAACTTCCGCAACATCCGCGTGGCCGATTTGGGCCGCCGCCAGTGGAAGCCGCTGTGGAACGGCAAAGCCCTCGAAGGGTGGCACCCCATCGGCAAAGGCTCGTGGTCGGTGGACAACGGCGTCATTGCCGGACGCCATGGCGCGGATGAAAAAGAGTTCGGACACCTGATCAGCGACAAGCAGTTCAAGGACTTCACCGCGCGGTTGAAGTTCAAAACGGTGACGGGCAACAGCGGGTTTTATTTTCGCGTGGACAAGGCCGGCGCCAGCGGCGTCTCGGGATTCCAGGCGGAGATTGACCCGCAGAAGGACACGGGCGGCCTGTATGAAACCCACGGGCGCAAATGGGTCGCCCAGCCCGAGCCCGAAGCGGTCAAGAAGTGGCTCAAACCCGGCGAGTGGAACACGATGACCGTCTCCGCGCACGGCGGCCGGATTGTTGTGAATGTCAACGGCCACAAGACCGCCGAGCTGCGCGACGATCCCGGCCGCGCCGTGGGTCATCTGGCGCTTCAGCTTCACGGCGGCCAGGACGTGGAGGTGTATTTCAAGGACATTGAAATTCTGGGCGAGCCTGAGCGGGCGCACGACGCCGTCACGGTGCGCAAGATGGGCGACACGGTGCGCGTGGACATCGGCGGCAGGCTTTTTACCGAATACCACTACGTGGATGTGCCCCGGCCGTTTCTCTTTCCCGTCCTTGGGCCGGGCGGCAAGGAAATGACCCGCCGGTTTCCCATGGCGGAAAAGGCGGGCGAAGAGCGCGACCATCCCCATCACCGCTCGCTTTGGTTCGGCCACGGGCCGGTCAACGGCGTGGATTTCTGGGCGGAGCACAAGAGCCACGGCCGGATCGTTCACGACAAGTTTTTGGAGATCGACTCCGGCAAGGCCGGCGTCATCAAGGCGCGCAACCGCTGGGTCGCGCCCGACGGCAGGCTCATCTGCACCGACGGCCGGGTCATCCGTGTGCATGGCGGCGACAGCCCGCGCATCCTGGATTTTGAAATCACCCTTCAGGCGCATGACACCCCGGTGACCTTTGGCGACAGCAAGGAGGGCACCATGGCCATTCGCATCGCCGAAACCATGCGCCTGAAACCCAACGCGCATCATCCCAAGGACATGCCCCCCGGCAGCGTTGTCATGAGCACCGGCGTCCGCGACGCCGAGGCGTGGGGCAAGCGCGCCGCGTGGGTCGATTACCACGGGCTGGCCGACGGCAAACTGATGGGCATCGCGATTTTTGATCATCCGCAGAACCCGCGGCATCCCACCTGGTGGCACGCGCGGGACTACGGGCTCTTCGCGGCCAATCCGTTCGGCGCGCACGACTTTGAGAAGCAGCCCAAGGGCGCGGGCGACTTCACCATCCCGGCCGGAAAAAGCGCCACGTTCAAATACCGCTTCATTTTCCATGAAGGCAACGAACGGGTGGCGGGCATCGCCGACCTTTATAAAAAATATGGCGCCGGGGAATAGCG
>CALJZV010000045.1 GCA_937983475.1 uncultured Verrucomicrobiales bacterium | reverse complement strand
CGCCGCGTGGGCGCAGCTTTCCGCGACACTGGCCCAACTGGCATCCGCGCCGATTTTTGGCAAGCCGTCCCAGATGATCCGGCTGATTCTTGACGCGATGTACGAGGATTACCTCAAGGAGCAATACGCGAATTTTCGGCAGCGTCTCGAGGACCTGGAACAGTTGGGCGAATTTGCGCTGCGGTTCCAGAATCTGGAGGAATTTCTCACTCAATTGGCCTTGATGACCGGCGTGGAGGCCGAGGAGGAACGTCCCGCGAACAAGGACGACGAGCAGATTCGCCTTTCCACCATTCACCAGGCCAAGGGGCTGGAGTTCGATGTGGTGTTTGTGATCATGCTCTGCGACGGGCTGTTTCCCTCGGCCCGGTCGATGGACCTGCCGGAGGGCGAAGAGGAGGAGCGCCGGCTGTTTTACGTGGCGGTGACGCGCGCCAAAAGCGAATTGTATTTGAGCTACCCGTTGATGCGCGTGACGCCCGGCGGCGGGGGGGATGTGTTCCAGCAGGCATCCCGGTTTCTGGGGGAAATTCCCAAGGACCTTGTGGAGGAATGGAACCTGCGGCCGTTTGATCCCTACCGATGATAAAATAAACCTCGTCGATTGCACTGCTTGGAAGGGTCCCCGTTGGCCTCCGTTGCCTCGTTGGAGCATCCTTGTTATTTCATTCAAGGAGGTCGCCTGCCCGCATAGTCATCCCGCGCCCTATAGGGATGAGTGAATTTGCCCAGAAAACATGCGGTTTGCGGCAGGATGGTTCAAGCAGGAGGTGTCCCGATTGCTGGGCGCTCGCGAAATTTTCTAGCCTCACGCCAATGAAAGTTCTGTCGGAAATCGCTGTCGTCATCATGCAGTTGAAATCTTCGGCGGAATTCACTCGAAACATCAACGACGAGGATTGAACGATGAAATATATCCACAAAGAATACTGTAAAAACCCCTCCCGGTGGTTGAAGACGCTGCGCGCGGCAGTGCTGTGCAGCGCGTTGGGATTTGCAGGGATTGCCGCCACGGGGCAGGCGACTGCCGAGGAAATCGCCCGGTTCAAGCTGACTGTGAGCGTGAATCCACCTGGCGCCGCCACAGTTATCGTGGAGCCACCGATGCCGCCTGAAGGATATGAAGCCGGAACCATCGTGTCCCTGAAGGCGGCCGCCGAGGGCACCAACGTGTTTTCCACCTGGACAGGCTCCTTGGTGGACCACGGCAACCCGCTGGTCATCGAGATGACCAACAACTACACCCTGCGGGCGGTCTTTAACAAAAACATCAACATTGTCTGGCAGAATTTTAACGACCGGCGCAGCGCGGCGTGGCTCATGAACGGAACCAACATTCTTGAAACATCGCTGCTGCGGAATGGAAAGCCCATGGCTCCCGGATGGCGATGCACGGGGGTGGGGGACTTCAATGGTGATGCCAAAACGGACCTGCTCTTTCAGCATCAGGATGGGCGCGTGGCGGTCTGGTTCATGAACGGCACGGAATTTCTGGGCTCCTCCCCGATTCTGAACCTGGGAGATCCCTATTCAACGCCTTGGCGTGTGGTGGCGGCGTATGACCTTAATTTCGACCGGTCGGCGGACATTCTCTTGCAACGGCATGATGGGCAAATGGGAATTTTGTTCATGCATGGGCTTTACATTTTCCGATGGGAAAAACTGCTGGAAGGCCGTCATCCAGGCGTGGACTGGAAGGCCGTGACGGTGGCCGATTTCGATGACGACTGGCAGGGGGATATTCTCTTCCAAAACAGCAAGCGGCAACTCCTGGTGTGGTTCTTCAAGGCAGGCGTGGATTTTACGGGCGAACAGTTGCTTCGTGACGGCAAAGCGCCTGCACCCGGATGGAATGTGATGGCGGCGGGGGACGTGGATGGCGACTGGCTGTCGGACGTTCTCTGGCAGCATGATGACGGGCGTATCGCGCTCTGGAGTTTTAACCGCACCGACTTTATTCAAGGAATATTGCTTCGCAATGGAAAGCCCGTGTCCGGAGGATGGCGCGTCGTCGGCTTGAACCGTTAACACCATCTAAGCAAATCAATTACCTTGCCGGGCAGGGAGGTTCCTTGGGCCTCCCTGTTTCATTTTTCAGAAGCGGGATTACCGGCGGCTTCACCCTTCATGACTGCTGCTGCGGTATTTGATCACCCTTACGTCCTCAAGGGTAACCAGGCCTTCAGACACCATTTCGTCCAAGTGCGGCAGCAAGCGGTTGATTTTTTCCTCGCTATCCACGATCTCGATCACCATGGGCAAATCCGACGAGAGCCGGAGAATTTTTGCCGTATGCAGGTGGCTCTTGGCGCCAAAGCCCATCGGGCCGCGCAGCACCGTGGCTCCGGCAAGTTCCAGTTCGCGCGCCTTGAGCACAATAGCTTCATACAGCGGGCTATGATGCCATTTGTCATTCTCGCCGATGAAAACGCGCAACAGCTTGCATTGCTCGGGAATCTTCATGTTCAAACAAAATGTAACAGCGTTTGGCCGGAGATGAAATTGGCGACGGTAACTACCTTGCAAACGAATTTACCCTTGTGCGGCACAGGCGCGGCGATAATTTCCACTCCGTTCATGAACATTTACAAAGAACTGGAATGGCGCGGATTGCTCGCGATGGCCACGGAAGGCACCAAAGAGCGGCTGATGTCTTTGGTGACAGATGACACTCTCAACAAACAGTTTATTGACCTGACCAGCCCGCCTCCAATCACTCTTTACTGCGGCTTCGATCCCACCGCCGATTCCCTGCATGTCGGCAATCTGGTGCCGCTGATTGCCCTGCGGCGATTCCAGAATTTGGGGCATCATCCCATCGCCGTGGCCGGCGGGGCGACCGGCTCCATCGGCGATCCCAGCGGCAAGACGCAGGAGCGCCAGTTGCTCACCAAGGAAATTCTGGAACGCAACATTGCCAGCGTGAAGGTTCAGCTTGCGAAGTTGTTGGAGTTTGATTCGGCAAAGACAAAAAATAACAATCCCGCGCACCTTCTGGACAATGCCTCATGGACGGCGCACCTGACCTATCTCGATTTCCTGCGGGACATCGGGAAGCATTTTTCGGTCAACCAGATGGTGGCCAAGGAGAGCGTGCGCGCCCGAATGGAGGACCGCGAAGTGGGCATCAGCTACACGGAGTTCAGCTACATGCTGCTTCAAGCTTTCGATTTTTACGTGCTCTGCCGCGACCTCAACTGCGAGCTGCAAATCGGCGGCAGCGACCAATGGGGCAACATCACCGCCGGCATCGAGCTGACGCGCAAAAAGCTCGGCAAGCAGGTTTATGGACTGACCCTTCCGCTCATCACCAATGCCGACGGGACCAAGTTCGGCAAAACCGAGGCGGGCGCGGTGTGGCTTGATCCCAAACGCACCAGCGTTTACCGGTTTTACCAGTTTTGGATTCGCACCGACGACCGCGACATCATTCGTTACCTCAAGTATTTTACATTTCTCCGCAAGGAGGACATTGACGCCCTTGAGGCCAAACATGCCCAGAATCCGGGCGCGCGGGAGGCGCACAAGGCGCTGGCCAAGGCAGTCACCGATTTGATTCACGGAGAGAGCGCCACGCAGGAGGCGATGCGCGCCAGTGAGATTCTGTTCGGCGGAGGTCTTGAGGGCATTCAGGAAGCCACGTTCAACGACATTGTTGGCGAGGTGCCCACCAAGGAGATGGAGGCAGCCAGCCTGGGTGGCGAAGGGTTTCCGCTGGTTGAGGCGCTGGTGCTGGCCGGGCTTTGTTCGTCCAAGGGCCAGGCGCGAAAGGACATCGAGGGCGGCGGTGTGTACATCAACAACATTCGCGAAGCCAATCCGCAGCGCTTCATTTCCTCGGCAGATTTGTTGTTTGGAAAACACGTGCTGCTGCGCAAGGGCAAACGGAACTACGTGGTGTTGAGTGTTAAATAGCCGCCTTGATACTCCACCGGTGGCAGTCTATGCTTGGAACGCATGCCAGAGGCCTCACAAACATATCGTTATATTATACGGACGCCCGGAATTCGCGGCGTGCCTGAGCGTGTGGAGGGCACCCGTATCGGCGGACATCATAGCATTGGATTGTTGAAGGGCGGCGAATCGGTGGACTCGGTGACACGGTGCTTTCCGGGCGTGACGCGAGCCCAGGTTTACGAATGTTTGGCGTATTACGAGGATCACTTGGCGGAAATAGACCTGCTCATTGCGCGGCAAATGGCCCTCGAAGAGTAAATCCCACACTCAATAGACTTCGGGGTCATGGCAAACTTTCTGCTGGATCATGATGTGCCGGAGCGCCTTGGGGAGGTCATTCATCAGGCTGGACATTTGGTCAAAAGGCTTCGGGAGGTTCTGCCAGTTGAGGCATTGGACGTTGACGTATTGGAATACGCCTGCCGACACGAGCTGATTTTGGTGACCTGCAATCGGGACGACTTTCTGACGTTGGCAAAATCGCATTCACACGCCGGGATTGTGATTTTAATTCGCCGCAAGAGCCGCATTGCGGAATGCGCAGCACTGTTGCAGCTGATCGAAAAGGCTGGCGAAAGCGGCCTGTTGAGCAACATCAACTTTGCTTGAAGTATCTTCATCCCTCCTTCGGACTGGGGAAACCTGAGCGGCGGCTGACCGGCGCCATTTTCTGCTCCCACTC
>CALJZV010000044.1 GCA_937983475.1 uncultured Verrucomicrobiales bacterium | reverse complement strand
AGCAGAACGTCATCCGCGGCTACTTCCTGCCCGCGGGCGACAGCGGCGCATTCTCCCTACAGGGGAATTAAGCGACACGCGCCGTTAATTGTTTGTTTTGCACATCGTCGACGTTCCGGTTTATTTCACTGGCCATGCCCAGTGATGCTGACAAGTTGGCGGCAGCTCCCGATGGACCTTGGTCCGTCAGGGAGCTGATTGCTTCTTTGCGCGACAATCCGGCGCTGGAATGTTCCATGCTTGGCCCATTTGAAGTCGAGGGACGGTCTTATTCGCTTCCCAAATTCACGTTTCGTGGGCGCAACGGAAGCGACCCGATTCGCATTGGTCTTTTTGCCGCGATTCACGGAGATGAGCCTGCGGGCGCACTGGCTGTCATCCAGTTCCTTCAGGAAATTATAAAGGACGCGGAGTTGGCCGCCGACTATTGTGTGCATGCGTACCCAGTGTGCAACCCGACCGGGTTTGAGGCGGGCACCCGCGCGTCGGTTTCGGGACGCGACCTGAATCGCGAATTCTGGCGCAACTCGTCCCAACCGGAAGTGCAGTTGCTGGAAAATGAACTGCGCACCGGGCGCTTCAGCGGGATCGTCCAACTCCATGCCGATGACACCAGTGAGGGAATTTATGGATTTGTCCGGGGCCACACATTGACTGAGCATTTGCTCCGCCCGGCTTTGGCCGAGGCGGGAAAAATCCTGCCGCGCAATATTAATGCCCAGATTGATGGTTTTGCCGCCCGCGACAGCATCATTTATGAGCTGTATGAGGGCGTGCTGCGCGCTCCTGAGCGCATCGAGCCTCAGCCGTTTGAAATTGTTTTTGAAACGCCCGGTTTGGCGCCAATGGACAAGCAGGTGGATGCACTGGTGGCGGCCTTGAAAACGATTTTTGCCGAATACCGGCGGCTCATTTCCTTTGCGCAGAACATCTGAAAGCCCGTCGGCAAGAAAGTGGTTTGTTTCGAATGGCTTTGTGTTAATCAAAAGCCATGCAAAATCCAGTTAGCGTCGCGCTCGAGGTGCACACCGGCGATAAGGCGCCTGCGGTGGCCGCTCAAGTGGCGCCTGTGGTCGGCGCATTCAAAATCGGCAGTGAATTGTTCACAAGCGCGGGTCCAGACATCGTTCGAAAAGTCAGGGACACGGGCGCTTCGGTTTTTTTAGACCTCAAGTTTCACGACATTCCCAATACTGTGGCCAAGTCGGTGGCCTCTGCGGTGCGGCTCGATGTCCAGATGCTGACCATCCATACCAGCGGGGGCAGCGTGATGATGAAGGCCGCAGAGGATTCCGCCCAGCAAACCGCCAGCCAGTCCGGGCGAAACGCGCCCTTGGTGCTGGGCGTCACCGTGCTGACAAGCATGGAAAGCCGCGACTTGAATGAAGTTGGGGTGGAATCCAGTGTCGGCCACCAGGTCGAGCGATTGGCGCGGTTGGCATCCAGCTCGGGCCTGCGTGGTCTGGTCTGCTCGCCCTTGGAAATTGCCTTGCTGCGGCAAATGTTGCCAAGGCAGATGAAACTGGTGACTCCGGGCATCCGCACCGGTGAGGAGAAAGCCGATGACCAGAAACGCACTTTGACTCCCAGACAGGCCCTTGAAGCCGGAGCGGATTGGTTGGTGATCGGGCGGCCAATTTACGCCGCGGAAAATCCTCGCGCTGCCGCTGAAAAGATTCTGGCTTCGATCAGTTGATCAGTCAATCAACTCGCGGATCAATGGTTCAACTCCCGGCGGCTTATCAGAAAATGAAAAGGCCGTCTCCAGTCTGGCCAGCGCAGATTCGGCGCTATCCGGATTCGTGGCGTGAATCCGGGCGAGAACCGAGCCGGGGTTGATCTGCTCACCGGGTTTAGCCAAATGATCCACGCCTGCCTCATGCTGAAGCTGCGATTCCTTCGTGAGCCGTCCGCCGCCCAAATCGCGGATGATTTCACCGACAATCCGGGCGTTGCAGCTTGCCACAAAGCCGCTTCGATTCGCTTTTAATTCCTTTACAGTCGGGGCGCTGTCTCCTGCGGCCAGTTTCTTTTCAAACGCCGCCACATCCGCTCCCTGCGCGGCGATCATCTCGTTCCATTTTTCGCGCGGTTTTCCGGAAGCCAGTGTCTCCCTGGCGCGTTGCCGAGCTGTTTCAAGGTCGCCGGCCTGTTTGGTTTGCACCAACAGATGCGCGGCGCAGTCCACAACCAGCGCGGTTAAATCGTCTGGCCCCCGGCCTTCCAGGCAATCCACAGATTCCCGCACCTCCAGCCAATTGCCGGCAGCGCGGCCCAAGGGAACATCCATGTTCGTCAGCAACGCGCGGGTGTTGACGCCGCATTCGTTGCCCAGCGACACCATGGCATCCGCCAGGTCGCGCGCCTGCCCGGGTGTCTGCATGAAGGCGGCGGAACCGAATTTCACATCCAGCATAAGGGCATCGAGATTTTCGGCGAGCTTCTTGGAAAGTATGGAGGCGACAATCAGTGGAATGGAGGGGACGGTTCCCGTGACATCGCGCAGCGCGTAGAGTTTCTTGTCGGCGGGCACCATGCGCTCGGTCTGGCCGCAGATGACGCAGCCGGCGGTCTGCACCTGTTGAACAATGGCTTCGGTGGAGAGCGCCGTTTGAAAGCCAGGAATGGATTCCAGCTTGTCGAGCGTGCCGCCGGTGATACCCAGGCCGCGCCCGGAAATCATCGGCACACGAAAGCCCAGGCAGGCCAGCAGTGGCGCCAGCGGCAGCGACACTTTGTCGCCGACGCCTCCGGTGGAATGCTTGTCCACCAATGGCCGCGAATCCTTTGGAAAATGCAGAACATCGCCTGAATCGCGCATGGCCAGCGTGAGCGCGCGTGTTTCCCCGGCGTTCAATCCGCGGAAGTAAACCGCCATAAGCAGCGCAGCCATCTGGTAATCGGGAATGGCTCCGGCGCAATACTCGGAGATAAATGAACGAACTTGGTCAACGGTGAAAGGTTGCCCGTCCCGCTTGGCTTCGATGAGGGAAAGGAAGTTCATGGTCTTGATCGTAATCGTTCTCGGAGTTCCGCCAGGAATTACGAACAAGAATAAAATGAAAACCGCAAGTTACCCGATAAATTTGCGGGCAATCACTGTGGCGTTGTGGCCGCCAAATCCGAAGGAATTATTGACGATGGCGTCAATCTTCATTTCCCGCGCGGTGTGCGGCACGTAGTCCAGATCGCACTGCGGATCGGGATTGTCGAGGTTGATGGTTGGCGGGGCCACCTGGGTTTCAATGGCCTTGCAGCAAAGAACCAGTTCGACCGCGCCGGCGGACCCAAGCATGTGGCCGGTCGCACCCTTGGTGGAGCTGACGGCAAGTTTCCGGGAATGGTCGCCAAAAACGCTTTTGATGGCCTGCGTCTCGGCGATGTCACCCTGCGGCGTTGAGGTGCCGTGGGCGTTGATGTAGGAGACGTCCTCGACGTTGATCCGGGCGCTGCGCAGGGCCATTTTCATGCAGCGGGCCGCGCCTTCGCCCTCGGGCGCGGGAGCGGTCATGTGATTGGCATCGGCAGTGTTGCCGTAGCCGAGCAGTTCCGCGTAAATTTTCGCGCCGCGCGCCTTGGCGTGTTCAAGTTCCTCCAGCATCAGCACGGCACCGCCTTCGCCCATGACAAACCCGTCACGGCCCGAGTCGAATGGGCGCGACGCCTTTTTGGGCTCGTCGTTGCGGGTGCTCATGGCCCTCATGGCGCAGAAACCGCCGATGCCCAAAGGAACAATGGTGGCCTCGGTGCCGCCGGCGAAGATGACCTTGGCATCGCCCATCTTGATGGTGCGCCAGGCTTCGCCGATGGCGTGGGTGGACGTGGCGCAGGCCGAGCAGGTGGCAATGTTGGGGCCGCGCAGCTTGTAATACATGGAAAACAACCCCGAGGACATGTTGAGAATCAACATCGGGATCATGAACGGCGACAATCGCCCCGGGCCTTTGTTCAGCAGGACCTTGTGCTGCTCCTCGGTGGTCTGCAGGCCGCCGATGCCCGAGCCGATGAACACGCCCACCTCGTCGCGGTTGATCTTTTCCAAGTCGAGGCCGGAGTCCTTCAGCGCCTGCCATCCGGCATAAATGCCGAACTGCGCGAAGCGGTCGGTGCGGCGGACTTCCTTGGGCGAGAGGAAAGCGGGCGAGGGATCAAAATTGCGCACCTCGGCTGCAATCTGGCAGTCGTAGCCGGAGGCGTCGAAGCAGGTGATTTTATCAATGCCACACTCACCCGCGACGATGTTCTTCCAGAACGTCTCGACGTCCTGCCCGAGCGCGCCCACCGCGCCCAAACCGGTGATAACCACTCTGCGATCTGTCCAGTTGTCGGCCATAAAAAGAAAGGGGCAGCTCGCGTCGAAGCTTGCTGCCCCGAAAATCCGTCGCTGTGATTACTTCTGCTGGTCCTCGATGTATTTGATCACATCGCCGACGCTTTGCAGTTTCTCAGCCTGTTCGTCGGGGATTTCGTTGCCAAACTCCTCTTCGAGGGCCATGACCAGCTCCACCGTGTCGAGTGAATCCGCGCCAAGATCCTCGATGAATTTGGCATCCGGGGTGACCTGGTCGGCATTGACGCCGAGTTGTTCAACGATGATTTCTTTTACACGTTGCTCAATTGATTTTGCTGTCATGGGTTTCTCCGTTTTTGTTTGGTGTCTCTATGCCACGTTACCGAAATGCGTCAAGTCCTGATTGTTTATTTTTCCGAAAATAAAACGATGCATTCTGAACTCAAATTGTTGTTCGGTTGTTGCCTTGTCTAACGGCGAACCAATTCAGAGTCCAGCGCGAAGTTACATCACCATCCCGCCGTCCACCGTGAGCACCTGGCCGGTGATGTAACGGGCAGAGGCGCCCGCGAGGAAAAGCACCGCCGCGGCGATGTCGTCGGCCTGGCCGAATGTGCCCAGCGGAATCTGCTTGAGCAGTTCGCCGCGCATTTTCTCGTCCAGCACCGAGGTCATGTCCGTCTCGATGAAGCCCGGCGCAATGGCGTTGCACGTGATGCCGCGCGAGGCCAGTTCCCGGGCAACCGACTTGGTGAAGCCGATCAAACCCGCCTTGCTCGCGGAGTAGTTGCACTGGCCGGCATTGCCGATGAGGCCGATGACCGAGCTGATGTTGATGATGCGGCCGGAGCGTTGCTTGATCAGCGCCCGGGCAAAGCCTTTGGTGAACGAAAATGCCCCCTTTAAATTGGTGTCCAGGACCGCGTCCCAATCGGAATCACTCATGCGCATGAGCAGGCCGTCCTTGGTGACGCCGGCGTTGTTGACCAGAATGTCCACGCGGCCGGCTTCCTGGAGAATTTTTTCTGCGGCGGCGGCAACGGCCTCGCCATTGGAGACATCCACGGCATGCGCCCAAGCCTTGCGGCCCTGCGCGCGGATTTCGCCGGCGACTTTCTCGGAATTTTCCAGGGTGCGGGAGACGCAGACGACGTCGGCGCCTTCGTTGGCGAGTTTCAACGCAATGGCGCGGCCGATGCCTCGGCCTGCTCCGGTGACGACTGCGATTTGATTGGCAAGTTGGCTCATAAGATAAAAACGTCGGCGCGGATTTTTGACAGATTCGGGTGAAATGACAGCGTTATTTTACTTCCGGCAAATTAAACAGGTTGGAATGCCATACGTCGGCTCACGCCCCCAGCGCGGCGACGGTGGCCTGAAGGCTTGCGGCGTCGGCCACATTGAGCATCTGGACATTTTTGTCGATGCGCTTCATGAAGCCGCTCAACGCGCTGCCGGGTCCAAGTTCGATGAAGCGGGTGAACCCTTCTGCCAAAAGATGCCGCATGGATTCCTCCCAGCGCACCGAGGAGGTGACCTGTTCCACCAAGCGATTGTGAATGTCCACCGGCGCGCCGTGTGGTTGCGCGGTGACGTTGGAAATGACCGGGACCGACGGAATGTTGATGGGAATCTGTGCCAAGGCTTCCCGCAGCTTGGGCTGGGCGCTGGCCATCAGTTTGGAGTGGTATGCGCCGGCCACGGACAGCGGCAGCGCCCGCTTGGCTCCTTTGGATTTGGCCAGGTCGCAGGCTTTGATGATTTTGTCCGCTTCACCCGAAATGACAATCTGGCCGGGGCAATTAAGGTTGGCCAACTCGACGCCCGCTTCGGCGCAGACGTCGCGTAACGGCGTCTCGTCCAGGCCAATCACCGCCGCCATGCTGCCGCGGGTGACATCGCAGGCTTCCTGCATGAATCGCCCGCGCTGGCGGACCACGCGCAGGCCGTCCTCGAAGGTCACGACCCCGGCGGCCGTCAGCGCGGTGAACTCGCCCAAAGACAATCCAGCCGTCGCCTCAAACTGGAGGCCGGGCACTTTTTCCTTCAGCAATTCAAACGCCACCCAGCTCACCAGGAAAATGCCCGGCTGCGCGTTCTCGGTCTTGGTCAGCTCCGGTTCCGGGCCGTTGAAGCACACGCCGGCCAGATCGTAGCCCAACGCGTGATTGGCCTTGTCGAACCACGCCTTGGCGGTGGAAAACTGCTCGGCCAGATCCTTGCCCATTCCGACAACCTGGGCGCCCTGGCCGGCAAACAACAATGCGGTCTTGCTCATATTTGTGCCGGATGAAACACAAATTGCGCATCGCGGGAAAGCGCCAAATTTGAGCGCTTCATTTTGTTTTAACTCGCAGAGGGAGGCCCCTCAGCACACGCCCTTGCAGCCGAACAAATTTCGTTCCCGGATCATGCGGGCGACTTCAGTGGGAACCATTTCGTCCCAGGAGGTGTCGCCGCTGCGGATTTTCTTCAGCACGTCGCGGGAGAAAACCGGCAGGCACTCCGGGTCGTAATCTCGAATGTTTTCGATGAACCGGTTTTCCACCAGGTAGGCGTGCAGGTGGCGCAGGTGCGGCGCGACGCGCAGGTTGGTGGCGGTGATGAGCGAATTGGTCTGCGGCTCCAGCAAGGGATAGACGTAGAGCTTGAGGTCGTTTTTGAACATGCGCCCGAACGATTCCAAAATGCCTCCCGCAAGCGTGGCGTAATATTTCTCGTCGAAAATTTCCTGCAGGCTCGGCACTCCCATCACCACGCCAATCATTTTCTTGGTGTAGCGGAAGAAATACTGCGCCAGCCGGTAGTACTCAAAGAAGTCGGAAATGAGCACCGGTTTCCCAAGCGCGCCCAGAATGTCCACCCGGTCCAGAAAATCCTGCGGGTCAATCGAACTGCCGCCTTCAGTGAGGTTTTTCAGGGTCATTTCCATGACGGTCATGATCTCCTCGCCCTGCACCTTGGGCTCCTGGATGAATTCCGCCTGGGCGCACCGAAGCATGTCGAGCGTGACCTTGGTGACCGGTCGGAAACTGCCGCGCTCCACCAGAATGCTCTTCTTGTAAAACGCGTCGGCGGGAGACACCACCTGGCCGTCGGCCGTGAACAGCGTCGCGTTGGTCAAGCCGTGTTGCACCAGCTTCAGCGCCATGAGCCGGTTCTCCACCTTGGAGAACGCCGGGCCCGTGAACTGAATCATGTCCACCTCGATGCGGTCGGTGCCGACGTTGTCCGCCAGCGAAACCAACAGCGCCTCCGGGTCGTGGTGCAGGTGCATGGCGCCGAAAACCAGGTTGACGCCCAAAATGCCCAGCGCCTCCTGCTCCTGGACGTTCTCTTTGTCCCAGAGCCGGACGTGAATGATGATTTGCGACGGCTCGCCGCGCGGCTCGGTCTGGAAGCGGATGCCCAGCCAGCCATGCGCGTCATCCTGCCGGGTGTAGCTGCGGGCGACGACTGTGTTTGAGAAGGCGAAGAATCGCGTGGTGGCGCCGCGTTTTTCGTTCAGGCGCTCGCGCAGCATCTGGTATTCATACTCCAGCATCGTGGACAGCCGCTCGCGGCTGACGTAACGCTCCACCGGACCGTAAATCGCGTCGCTGATCACCATGTCGTAGGCGGAAATGCTCTTGGCAATGGTGCCCGCCGCGCCGCCGACCCGGAAAAACCAGCGCGCCACCTCCTGGCCTGCGCCAATCTCGGCGAACGTGCCGTACTTGGTGGGGTCGAGGTTGACCTGGAACGCTTTCTGGTGTGTGCCTAAAACTTCTCGTGACATCGCGTGCGGAATGTAGTCCTGCGTTGAAAGCCCGACTAGAAGAAATATTGACGCAGTGAATGCGCGGGTGCGATTGGAGGTGGGTGATATTTTTTCTCCGGAGTCGGCGCAGCCAAAACCACATCTGGTGTGTCCTCCTCTCCCGGCATTCGGCCACCCTCTCCTCCATAATTTTTTTTTTTTTTGTCTGTGGTGGAGTGGCTCTTGCTTCTTTTGATCCGCCATCCGCGGCATCTCGCG
>CALJZV010000043.1 GCA_937983475.1 uncultured Verrucomicrobiales bacterium | reverse complement strand
ATGTATCGCCCGGCTCCAAGCGGGAATGAGTTCATCGAGCTTTACAACCTGACCTCCTCAAACATCAACCTGGGAGGTTGGGTAATGGTTGGAGCCAATTATACCTTTCCCTCCAATGCAGTGATTGCGCCGAACAATTTTCTCCTCCTTCTCGGCACCACCAACATTTCAGCGGAGCAGTTCCGCTCTTCGAACAATGTTCCAGCCGGCGTTCCCATCCTCGCCCATGGCTTTGACCTGCAAAACGACGGCGAAAACCTGGAACTGCTCAAGGTCAATGACGACATTCTGGGCCCGCCCATTCCGGTGGACCGGGTGCGCTACAAC
This sequence comes from uncultured Verrucomicrobiales bacterium, assembly GCA_937983475.1. Taxonomy (GTDB): domain Bacteria; phylum Verrucomicrobiota; class Verrucomicrobiia; order Limisphaerales; family JACDHS01; genus CALJZV01. The sequence continues at coordinate 3,886 of CALJZV010000043.1, read as the reverse complement.
GACAAGGCGCCATGGCCCACCGAGGCGGACGGGCGCGGGCCTTCTTTGGAAAAGATTTTCCCAAGCCTGTACGGCAACGACCCGCTTCACTGGCGAGCCCTGCAAACCGGCGGTTCCCCCGGACGCACCAACGCTGTTGTCGAAGTGACTGTTTTGGCCCGCGGCTCGCAGTGGAAGTTCAACCATTCCGGGGCCAACCTCGGCGCAACATGGAGAGGGCTCAACTATTCCGACAGCGGTTGGCCCACAGCCATCGGCCCGTTTGGCTATGGGGCAACCAGCCTTCAAACAATAATCACAAACAAACCGGGCAAGCCGCGCCCCGTTACCACTTACTTGCGGAAGGATATTGTGGTGAACGACAAGCCGGCCAACATCAGCCAATTGACGTTTTCAGTTCGATATGACGACGGATTCGTCCTGTATTTCAACGGCGTCGAAATACTCCGCCGATCGATGCCTGGAGGAGCGGTGGACGCAGGCACGCTGGCGTTGACGCATCCCGCTGCCAGCTACGAAACCATTTACCTGACGCCATGGAAGTCGGGACTGACCCATGGCAAAAATACCCTCGCTGCGGAACTGCACCAGGATGCGTCAAACGATGCAGATGCGGTCTGGGATGCCAGCCTGGTTTACACGCTGGGCTCCCAGGCACAGATGGATTCGGACAACGACGGCATGCCCGATTCGTGGGAAGACCTTTATGGTTTCAACAAAAACAACTCGAACGATGCCAATGCCGATGCGGACGGGGACGGCATGAGCAACCTCGCGGAGTATCGCGCCGGAACCAATCCGCTGGATCCCTCCTCGCGCCTCGCTTTTGTCGAGGTGTTGACCGGCACAAGTGAAGTGACGGTCCGCTGGAGCGCTGTTCCCGGCAAAACCTACCGCATCCAGAGGAGCAGTGATTTGGCCATTTGGGTCGATGCAAGCCCGACACTCAATGCCACCGCCAACATCGAGCAGTTTTTGGATGCAACCGGCGGAGCCAGCGCGTATTTCTACCGGGTCATATTAATCCCTTAATAAAATGAAACGTCGCGGGCTGAATTCCTGGTTTAAAGGAGTTACCCGAATTCCGAAGTTGCAGGTTCGGAGTGAGGGTTAATTGCTTTTCACCCGGGGCGCCTTTCCGTATCGTCTGCGCGTTTCACCATGGCCAATTACATGATTGCCCGGTTCGACGAAATGGAGGCTGTCCCCTGCCCTTGCGGCGTTTCCCGGCGCGCATTCAGCGCTCCCGAAAATTCCGTCGCCACAATGCACCTGGTCGAAATTCAGGAGGATGCCCGGATGCATTACCACAAGCGCATGACCGAGATTTACCTGGTGATCGAGGGCGAAGGGTTCCTGGAACTGGATGGCGAAAAGATTTCCGTGCGGCCCATGACCGCGGTCCTCATCAAACCGGGGTGTCGCCACCGAGCCATCGGCAAATTGAAAATCATCAACGTGCCGATCCCCGCTTTTGATCCGGAAGATGAATGGTTTGACTGACCGCGCGTCAGCTTATCAGAAAATGAAACCGCGCTTCATGAAACTTCTCTCCCACTCACTCGCGTGTCTCATGCTCTTGTTACTCTGCGCTCCGGCGCCGGCGCAGGAGACGCCTCTGCCCGGCGAAACCGCTCCCGAATGGGCCGAGCTGTTCCAGCGCACCAACGGCTGGGCGGGAGCGGACGGCAATTTTTCGGTCGTGCTGTCGCCCGGAAAAACACTCTGGCTTTTTAGCGACACCTGGGTGGGCGAAATCCGCGACGGCCAACGCCATCACGTGCGGATGATTAACAACTCCATCGCGATTCAGCGCGGGCATGACCCGGCCACCGCCTCGGTTCAATTTTTTTACAGGACCAATCACGACGGCTCGGCGGACTCCTTCATCAAGCCCGAAGATGGGCGCGGTTATTTCTGGCTCTTCGCTGGGCTGCGCAACCGGCACGGACTGTTTTTCTTTCCCCAGCAGGTTGAGACAGTCAAACCCGGCAGAACATTCGGCTTCCGGGGCATCGGCTCTTGGCTTGCCGTTGTGAAAAATCCCGACGCGTCACCCGATCAATGGCCAATCAAGCAACACAAGCTGCCCTTCACGCGCTTCGACGACGAACACCGGCGAACTTTTGGCGCGGCTGTCTGGGAGGAAAAAGGCAAGGTGTATGTGTTCGGCTTGCAAACACTGAATCCCTCCGGCGGCAGCGCCCGGAGGACCGGCATGATTGCCGCGCGAGTCAGCGCCTCGAAGCTCGACCAATTCTCCAAGTGGCAATTCTGGGACGGCAAGTCGTGGCAGCCTGACCCGGAAAAAGTGGCCATTGTCTGCCCCGACATGGCCTCGGAATTCTCGGTTTCCTACCTTCCAGCGCTCAAAAAATATGCCGTGGTTTACACCGAAGGCGGCCTCTTTGGACGCATCAAAATTCGCTTCGCCGAATCGCCCATCGGGCCGTGGAGCCAACCGCACCCGCTCTACGACTCACCGGAGCGAGCCTGGGAAGGCGTGTTTTGCTACGCGGGCAAGGCGCACCCTCACTTGTCAAAAAATGAACTGATCCTCACCTACGCCTCCAACACGTGGAAATCCGAGCAGGTCCTCCGCGACGCGCGCCTTTACTGGCCGCACTTTGCCCGCGTGCCGATGGAAAAGCTCAGGGAACTGGCAGAGCAGAAGTAACCACAGGCGGCAAATTACTTCCCGGCCTTTGCACCGTCGAACGCGTCAATAACCGCCTCCGCCAACCGCGATCGAACGCGCCCGATTTTGTCGTTGTCGCGAGTGGGATGCACCCGGTTGGTCAGCAAAACCACAAACAGCTTCCGGTCCAGGTCAATCCGCATCGACGTGCCGGTGAACCCTGTGTGGCTGATGACGCGCGTGGTTTTCCCATCCGCCTCCTTTGACTCGCTCACACCCCAGCCCAGGCCGCGCACCGAATCCTTCCCCACTTTTCTGGGACGCACAAACTCGGCAACGACCTTTTGAGGAAATAAAGCGCTGCGATTGTCCAGTCCGCGCAGGATTTCCTGCGCCAGTTTCGCCAGATCGCCTGTGGTCGAAAACAGTCCGGCATGCCCGGTAATTCCTTCGCCAGCGCGACAGTTCTCATCATGGGCCACCCCGTGAACAAACTCCTCCCTTCCGGGCCAGCGTTCGGTCGGCGGGATGCGCTTGGCCAGCGCGGCGGGCGGATTGCGCAAGGTGTCCTTCATTTTCAGGGGTTGGAAAACCAGTTCCTGCTCCAGAGTGGCGAGCGGCTTGCCTCCAGCGCGCGCGGCGATTTCTCCCAGCAGCATCATTCCCGGGTCGCTGTAGCGGAAAACTTTGCCCGGCTCATTGTCGAGGGGCGCCTTGTAGATGGCCTCAAGAAGCTCGGTGTAGGAATTGAGGGTTTTGTAAAACGGCTTCCAGGTAATCAACCCGGCGGAATGCGTGAGCAGATGCTCGATGGTGATTTGTTCACGGCGCATTGTTTCCTCGGGCGTCGTAGCGGCGGCCACAAACTCCGGCAGATATTTCCCCGCAGGCTCCGAGACTTTTATTTTCTCCAAAGCCACCAGACGCATGAACACCGCCGTGGTACCCGCCACTTTGGTCACAGATGCCAGATCATAAATCGTGTCCTCCCGCACCGGTTCATTTTTCCCGTAGTCAAATGAACCCAGTGCCGCGGACCAAAGCAGCTTTTTATCCGTCCCAACCGCCACCGCGCATCCCGGAAAGGCGCGCTCCTCAATGGCTTTTTCCAACAGCACTTTGGCCGGCGCGAACCCCTCGGGTTTCGCCTTGAGATTTCCCGCGAAACTGAGACAGGCCAGCGCCACTGCGGACGCCCTCCAACAATTTGACATTCTGGTCATAAAAATAAAAAAGGCAGGGCTTGAA
>CALJZV010000042.1 GCA_937983475.1 uncultured Verrucomicrobiales bacterium | reverse complement strand
AACCGATCAATCACGATGCGATAGCTCATGTCATAGCAGACGACGAGGCCGAGTTTTCCCCAGGGCGAATCCCAGACTTCCTGGCTTGCTGCTGGAAGTCCGTCTTTAAAAAACTGAATGGGAACACTCTTGGCCTGTTTGAAAACAATGGTTCCCTCCGGTCCTATGACAAACGCGGTGTTGTAGTAATTGGTGTCCCCAACCGGGTCGGTGGCGCCGACAACCAAGTGGCGGCGATGAGTGCGGCACCAGTCTTTGATCGTTTCGGGAACAGGTTCCAGAAACGTGTATTCGCTGAGCATGAAGATATCCATGTCAGGGTATTTTATGATGAGTGAATACAACGCCTTCAGCACATCCTCATCGGAAGGAAATTCCAATTGAACACCGGCGACATTCAGTTGGCTTTCTGGCGTTTGTGAGGGAGACGAAGTCATTGGCATATTTCCAACTGCAAATAGCCCCGCGAACAGCGAACTCGTTAATAAAGTTGCCCGTTTTGATGCCAATAAACTTGCCATGGCGACTGCTGCCATGAGCACAAAACCAATGCCGTAAACTCCCAGCCATCCGATGTGCTCCAAGCCTTGCTGGAAGGCGTAACCGACGTTCAACCATGAAAACCGCAGGTAATAGAGTTCGCTCCGGAAATATTCCAACGCTGTCCACTGAAACGGTGCCAAACAAGCTGCCCAGACGATGCCCAGATGCCGGTAAGTCAGGTGAGCAATCAGCACAAAAAGCCCAATCCAAAAGGCCAGCACCAACCAAAGGGCGATGGCGGCCCCACCAAAAATAGTCCAGAAGAAATTTAGTTGCGGCGCGTATATGGCGAGGCCTGTGGCCAGTCCAAAGTAAAACGCCTTTCGTCCGCTGTTGAGGCGGCTTAATTTGTACAGACAAACTAAATAGAGAAGGATCGTAAAACTGAAGAACGGGATGCCGTAAGCCAAATGAAACGAAGCAATCGCGAGCGCGCTCCATCCCGCCGCAGCAGGGATCGTTAATTTCGCGTCTCTAATTTTGGTCATGTTGTTCCTCCTTTCGAGCTGGAATTTTTAACCAGAGCATCGCCAGTGCAATCATCACCGCCAGACCGACGAAAATTCCCAGAGGGTTTAGCCCCGCCTTGATTCCGATGACGACGTAGGCTCCGCCGAAAATCATGCCGACGTTGTCGATGAAATTTTGGGTGGCGATGGTTTTGCCCAGCTTGTCCTGGTGGCTTTCGGACTGGAGCGCGGCGTTGAGTGGAATGAGAAACAACCCAGCGGAGGCACCAATCAGAATCAGCAATGGCACCACCACGCCGAGGTAGGAGAACAGGCTCAGCAGCGCAACGAGAAACGCCAAGGCAAGCCCATAAAAACGGTTTGCCTTGAGATCGCCCACCTTGTGCAACTGGCCGGCCAGGACACTGCCCGCCATGATTCCCAGTCCAAGCCACAAACCCAGCTTGGCAATCTGCGTGTTGTTGGTGAAGCCAAGCACCTCCAGTCCCCATGGCTGGAAGTTCATTTTCAATACTGCCCCGGAAACCCAAAAAACGCCGGTGCCGAGAATAATCCGGATCAGACGCCTCGAGTTGATTAAAATCCGGAAGTTATCAGAAAATTCCTTCACGCTGGCAGAGAGTCGGATGGCCGGATTGAATGGTGTTTGCGCCATGAACAGGTTTAACCCCAAAGAAGCAGCAAATATTGCCAGGATAATGATGTAGCACCAGAGCACAGGCAGCCTGTCCACCATGATCGCGCCGGAAAGTGGGCCCGTCAGGATGGCAATAAGTGTTAGCAGTTCGACTGTGCCGTTGGCTTTGACCAGTCGCTCCTTGGGCAGTATTTCCGGCAGGATTCCGTATTTGGCCGGTGAATAAAGGCAGGCGCCCACGCCCACCATAAAATAACCCGCCGCCTGCCACGCATAGCCCCACCAAACACTCAACGCGGCGATGAGGGTTCCGGTTAATTTGATCGCGTTGCCGCCCAGAAGCCACCGGGTCTTTGGAAATCGGTCGTTCACATAGCCCGCCAGGGGCGCGAGCAAAATGTAAGGGATAAACAGAACGCTGGTGTAAAGGGCATTGTAGGTGCGGAGATCGCTTCCTGTGATTTCCTGCTGCTGATGCAGGAATGTCAGTTGACCCAGAATGACCGCAAGGATGACGTTGTCGCCGAAGGCGCTGAGAAACTGGCTGCCCAGAAGCAGGGGATAATTGCGGTGAAATTTCATAAGGTCAGTGGCCTTCGGCGTTCAGGGCGTCGGCGTTCTTGCGCAGTTTTTCCAATCCTTCCACCAGGCTCTTGGTCTGGCTGATTGGAAAATCGCCCCAGATCTGCTCCGCAGCCAGGTAGTATTCAGGCAGAACTTTTTCCAGTAATCGCCGTCCTTGTGCAGTTAGAACAACCTGGTTGGCTCGACGATCCCCGGCAATGTCCTGCCGCCGGACCAGCCCCCGCTTCTCCAGGCGGTCCACCAGGCCGGTCACATTGGACCGGTGCATGATGAGTTGGCGGCTTAGTTCAATCTGCGTCAGTCCGTTTGGTGAATCGCAGAGGACGTTCAGCACGTTGAACTGGCTGGGGCTCAAATCCCATTGGGCGAAGAATTCGCGACTGACGTTCCAGAGGGATTCGGCGGTACGCAAAAGGTTCAATAACGCCTGGTAACGGGGACCTGGGCCTGCGAGCTCGGACTTCATACAGTGATGTTTATAGCCAGACAGTCTATATGTCAACAAACCGGTAAATTTTCTGTAGAATTATTCGATCCGGATTTGGCGCTCGATGGTTGTTGCGGTCGCGCCATCCGGTCCGAATGTCAGGGTGACAGCGCCGGATTTCCGGCAATAAAGAACCGGCACCTTGCGTTTGGCCAACCGTCCGCAGAGAGCGGAGGATGCCCTTTCGGTGGCGGGAAATTCCGAGTCGGTGATAATGATCAATTTGGGAGAGACGGCGTCGAGCAGGTCGTCAATCAAAGGCTCGCTTTCACGGGGAATGCCAGAGACGACAATGTCGGCGGTCAAATTGGTAGTTCTCTCCAGCAACTGGCGCTGGCCTGTCCGGCTCAGGTCCGACAGGAGCAGAAGGGTGTGTATCCCAAAAGTGCCACGGAGCACCACGGGGCCATCATCGGCCTGGTTGAATTTGTCATGGAGCGCAGGATGAAGAACTTGCCACGGGCCGAGTTGGTCGCCCTGTTTAATTTCCTCTCGCATTTCGGGAGTGTCCTCCAATTGCTTTTGTATAGAGCGGTATGCGGGCGATCGAAACTTGGCCGGACTTGTCAGGATTTTCTCCACTTTAAAATCATCCAGCAGATTGGTGGCACCGCCAATGTTTTGCATGTCCCCGTGAGTCAGGAGCAGTCTGGGAAGGGCATTGACGCCTTGAGAACGCAGGAAGGGTTTGGTGATGAAGTGAAAGGACGATGGATTGCCGCAATCGATCAGGAGGGTGTCGCTGAGTTTCGGGCCGCTCACCAAAGCCGCCTCGCCCCCATTCAGAGGCAGCACTGTGATTTGCCATACGGATCGCCGGTGGTTCCACTCCATGATGGTCATGAATCCTAGAACAGCCAGGAGCGGGCCGACCCAGAGTCGGATTTTAGCCTTCCACACCCAACCGGTCAAAATGCTGAAGACCACCCCGTAATAAAAAATACACTGTAGCATCGTCGGCGAGCGGACATACCAGAAGGCGCCGGGCAAGTCTGCGAACCAGCGGCTTGTCTCAATGGCTCCGTTCATAAAGAACCAGCCACTGTGATTGAACAGCGCGCCCATTCCAGGCCAAACGGCACCGGCAGCAAGGCTTCCAACGCTGCTCATCAGAGCTAGTGTCCCCAATAGAACCACAACGACATTGGCCAGCAGGCTGACTGGTGTGAACAGATTGAAATAATAGGCTATCAGCGGGAGGGAGCCCAGCCACGCGGCCAGTGACGTGGCGAAAGAGGCTCCCAGCCAGCGGGTGGGAGAATCGAAGAATCGCTGCCAGGGTTTCCGCAGTTCCTCAGGAAGGAACGGGTCCGGACGGAACAAACGCTGCCTTATTTTCTCAAAAACCGGAAGAAGCAGTCCCATGCTCAGAACAACAAAAAATGAGAGCTGGAAGCTCGCTTGGAATAATTGAAGCGGCTCCCAGACCAAAATCATCAGCGCCGCAGCCCCAAGAGAATTGAGCAGGTCCCCCGGTCGCTTCAGTGCCCAGCCGCCGACAATGACCGTCATCATGATGGTTGCCCGAATGGCGGATGATTGCCACCCGGTTGCGGCAGCGTAAAACCAGAGCAGCGGAATGACTGTCAGGCCGCAGACTGCCCGCGGAAGGCCCGTCAATTTGAGCAGTTGTACCAAAATGCCGGCAATCAGCGCTATATGAAGGCCGCTTATCGCAAAAATGTGCATGGTGCCCGAGCGCATGAACGGTTCCGACAACTCGTCCGTGAAGGCTTCCTTCCATCCCAAGGTCATCGCCCAGCGCAATTGCAAAGCCTCATCGGTTTTCCCAAGACCAAGGCCCAAGGCGGATCGCGCCCAACGCGTGAACCGCATGGGGAACGGTGGCGAAGTCGAGGAAGCTTTAAGCAGCTTCCAATCACCGACTGACGCCCCAGTGAGTTGATAGTAAATGCCCTGTCGGCTCAAAAACTGCCGGTAATTGAACAATCCTTCTGCAACCGGAAGGCGCGGTTTCTGAAGGGCGCCGGTGATCTCAACTTCGCAGCCGATGGAGAGGTTTTCGCCGAGGAGACCGTTGGCCGAGGCCAAAATTTTTCCTGAGGCCGGCTCCCAGGTTGCTCCCCTGCGAAGCTCGAAAACCTCGACTTCGGCGGTCGAGCGCCAAACTTCCTCTCCGCGGTTTTCATACCGGCGCGCAGCGGGCGGGGTCCTCATTTTGCCGCGAACGCCAACCCATTCGGATTGGTCTTCGACCAACACTCTCAAGTCGGCCGGTGAGAGAATGCTCGTGTGCAGCAATAGGTTTGCCCAACCGGAGAGAAAAATGCCCAGCACAATCAATGAAAGGCGGGTTTGGGGAATGAACAGAGCCATCAACACCGCCGAAGCGGCCAGGATCAATGGCAATGCGACCGGGATCGGGAAAAGTTCGCCGGCAACAATTCCCGCCAAGTATGCCAATGCCACCAGTGCCAGCGGCTTGTTCATTTCACCATAAGTTTCGCCAACGTCCAAACCGCCACAGCAGCAGCATCGCCATGACAGCCCCTCCAGTGTCTATGAGCACATCCCAGGCGGAGGCCTGCCTGGAGATTTCAAAATATTGATGAAATTCATCACTGATCGCGTAGAGCGCCGAAACACCGATCGCGAAACGCGCTTCCCCCCAGTTCCAGGAACGCACATCCTTTTTTTGGGGCTGACGCTTTGCGCGCCAGACCAGAAGGCACAGAACGGCGTATTCAACCGCATGGGCGCATTTGCGAATCACAAACTGAATGGAATAAATGGTTTCGTCGGAAATGGCCGGATCAAACCACCGCAAGATCGGGCCAATGATGCGGGAGGTGCGCTGGCTGGACATCAAGCCGGTGGAGCCTGCGAATATGAGGCTCATCCACAGGATCACCGGCAGCCAGTATTTGATGAGTTGCGCCACAGTTAATTGCCGGGCGCGATGAAACAAATCCTTTCAAAAGCAGGCAATGCAAATCTTTTGGCTTTGCAGCAAATGAAACAGTTGCGAAGGTCAACGCGCACTTCACTCAAGAATGTTATGACCCTGCTGCGAAGCTTTGTTTTATTACTTTTGCTGCAATGGATTCTTCCTCTGTCGATCCTGGGTGGGGCATTTAAACCGGCGGCCCGCCCCAATATTCTTTGGATTGTCACCGATGACATGGGGCCTGAACTGGGCTGTTACGGGTTGACGATGATGCGCACGCCCAATATCGACCGATTGGCCGCTGAAGGGGCGCGCTTCACCCGCTGTTTCACCACAGCGCCGGTTTGTTCTCCGAGCCGTTCGGCGATCATGGCTGGCATGTATCAGACCACCATCAACGCCCACCAGCATCGCAGCATGACGACATTGCCTGTGGGGGTAAAACCCATCACGGATTACTTCAGGCAGGCGGGCTATTTTACCGCCAATCTCAAGCGCATCGGACCGGACCTGGAGTCCAAGGGGAAAACCGACTTGAATTTTCGCACGGAGGATTTATTCGACGGGGAGGACCTTTCCGAACTGAAGCGGAACCAGCCTTTTTTTGCCCAGTATCAAATTTACGAACCACATCGCGGGTCGTGGAAACCCGGGGAAAAGCTGCCGGACCGAGTAAGCCCTGAGGAAGTCATTCTGCCTCCGTATTATCCGGATCATCCGGTAGTGCGCAAGGATTGGGCGGGCTATCTCAACGCGATCAATTATCTCGATGGAAAAGTCGGCACTGTCCTTCGGTTCCTTGAAAAAGAGGGATTGGCAGACAATACCATTGTCTTTTTCTTCGCCGACAACGGGCGGTGCCATGTGCGGGACAAGCAATGGCTGTACGAAGGCGGGTTGCATATTCCCTTGATTGTCCGGTGGCCTAATGGCCTCAAGCCGGGAACAGTGAGCGACGATTTGGTCAGCGCGATTGATATTTCCGCCACATCCCTATACCTGGCTGGCATCAAGCTGCCCGTCCACATTCAGGGCCAGATTTTTCTCGGGCCGGAAGCGAAGGAGAGAAAATTTGTTTTTGGAGCCCGTGACCGTTGCGATATGACGGTGGACCGCATTCGCAGTGTCCGGGACGAGCGTTACAAATACATTCATAACTACATGCCTGAGCGCCCCTACACTCAGTTCAACGAATATAAGGAGCGCGCCTATCCGGCCTTCAAAGTGATGAAACAACTGCACGCTGAAGGGAAACTAACCCCCGAGCAGTCGTTGTTTTTTTCTGACCGGAAGCCTGAGGAGGAACTTTACGACTTGAAAAAGGACCCGCACGAATTGCGCAACCTCGCGCAGTCACCAAGCCATCAGAAAATTAAAAGAAAACTTCAGTCCGAACTGGAACAATGGATGGCTGCCTGTGACGATTACACGGGGAAGCAGGGCGCGATGCGGAAGTGACTCAAGCGGTATATTTTCCGCGAAGGTCAGGGCGTTTCGCCTTTGAGCATGCTGTTGACCGCTTCGGTCCATTTGTCCCAGTCGGTGCCGTAATCTTCCTGGATGATCATGCCTAACATTTTGCGGGCCTCATCCTTCATGGGATGGTTTTCATTTTTGGCCAGATCAAGGATGATTGGCATCTTCAATTCATCGTCCCGGTTGAACAAATCGCTCAAAAGCACGTCGGACACCGAGGCGGGCGTCTTCTCGTTTTTCAGAATCTCGGCGGATTTGGCGTATTTTTCATCGCTGGCGAGGTTGACCAAATGTTCAGCCAGTTCTTTCTGGGCCGCTTCGGGCAGATTGGGAATCATGTCGGCAATTTTGTCCGCCTTTTCATCCTCATCCATCGAATCGCTGCCCAAAATGTCGGTCAGAATGTCTTCCCAGTTGTCCGCAGTGACCTGGGGGCCATCTGGTTGAACAGGGGGAGCCGTTTCTGCGGTCTCGGTCCGAGGCTTGGGAATGCGGGTTGGCGGGGCTGGTGGTTCGGCAGGCGTTTCCTGAACGATGGGTGCGACAGGCGCCTCTTCAGGAGCGCGGGTGACCCACAGGGTAATAAAAATCCCCACTGCAACGGCCAGCAGGACAACGATAATGACGGGGGTGAAATTTCGACGCATATCACTTTTATTTATTATGAAGTGATTATTAGCCAAAGGCCTCTGGGAGACAATTTCATTTTGGTCCGGGTAGCGATTGGGGTCGGTGGGTTCTTAAAATTTCCAACGCTTGCAGTGAGGCTGCCGTGCGGGTTTCGACGGAGAGGGTCCTGAAAATTTCAAGGACATGTTTTTTGACTGTGGATTCGCTGATGCCGAGAATCATTCCGATTTCGGAGTTGGTTTTGCCCTGGGCCAGCCATAAAAGCACTTCGGCCACTCGTGGGGTCAAACCCAGCGCGCAAAAGGGAACGTATGATGAAAAGTCCGGCTTGGAATCGTTGGCGAGAGTCTGGGTGCGTCGCAGCAAGCGGGCTTGAATGGCCGCGAGCAGGTCGGATTTGGCCACCGGTTTGGTGAGATAATCGTCTGCGCCCAGGTTCCTGCCGGTCCGGATGTCGGGTTTTTCGCCGCGTGCCGTCAGGAAAATGAACGGGCTTCCCACGGTAGAGGGGCCCTCCAGAAGAGCCTCGATGACGCCGTAGCCATCTAATTCCGGCATCATGACATCGCAGAGAATCAAATCCGGTTTTTCCTTTTTCGCCAACGCGACCCCTTCACGCCCGTTGGGTGCGCTGAGGCCGCTGAATTGTTCCAGCCTGAGAATTGTCAGCAGGTTGCGGCGCATCTCCGGCTCGTCTTCGATGATGAGGATTTTTTTCATACACCACTTTTCTCCTGAAAGAGGGGAACGCGAATTTGCACGGTGGTTCCTTTGCCCAGTTCACTATGCAAGTGAATTTGGCCGCCATGGAGGTCAAGGCAGCGCTTGACGATGACGAGGCCCAGTCCGGTGCCCGTCCGTTGGCCGACATTGCGGCCGCGGTGAAAGGCCTTGAACAACCAGGGACGGTCGGATTCGGAAATGCCTATGCCTTGGTCAAGGATTTCGCAGACGGCCTCCCCGTTCTGGCGCAGCACTTTGAAGGTCACCGTCTTGCCCGGATCGGAATACTTCACAGCATTGGAGAGCAGGTTGGTGAAAACGTGACGCAACAAGCGCTCGTCCGCCCGAGCGGATTGAAGCTCGCTGGAGATGTCCAGAAGGATGGGAACCTGATGGTCGGTTGCTGCCAAGACCTCTTCGGCGACACGGCGCGAAAAGCCTGCCAAATCCAGCGAGGCGGGCTTGAACTCCATTTTGCCGGCGTCCAGTCGTCCGAGCACCAGCACTTCCTCCATCAATTCTGCCATGCGACGTGTGTTCTTGTGGATGCTCTTGAGGTGATCGTTGCGTTCTTCAGGGCCAAGGTTTTCCAGGTAATCCCTCAAAATTTCCGCCGAAGACATGATGATGCCGAGGGGCGTTCTGAATTCATGCGACACCATGGACACGAAGTTGCTCTTCAATTGTCCCAGTTCCTTTTCCCGGGCCAGGGCCCTGAGCAGTTCGGCTTCGGCTTTCTTTCGCTCGGTGATGTCATCGATGATCGCCTGGATGATGAACCGGCCATTCATGGGAATGCGGGTCAAGATCACGTCCAACGGGATTTCCCGCCCTTGCGGATTGCGGCAAACCCACTCGAAACGGGTGCTGCCTTTTTGCATGCAATCGGTGATATGACGCCGGGCTGCATCCTCGGAAGGCTCGCCATTGGCTTGAAAGGGCACGGCGAGGTCAGCCGGGCGCTTTCCAATGATTTCGTCGGCGCTGTTGAACTCCAGCATGCGAATCAGGGCGGGGTTGACCTCCAAAAACTTGTCCTCGTCATGCAGAATGACTCCCTGGCTGGAGGCCTCAAACAGAGCGCGGAACTTTTCCTCTGATTCCCGCAGGGCTTGGGCCATGCGAATGCGCTCGGAATTGTCAATGATGCTGCCTCGCACAAGGATTTTTTCCTCGCAGGGAAGACGCACCAGACGGACCTCGCAAGGGATCAGGGCGCCACTGGCATTCTGGTGAATCCAATCAAACACCGGTGTCTGGCCCTCCAAAGCTTGCTTGATTTTTTCGCGGGCCAACACCGACGAAGGCGTGCCGCACGGTTGAAACGGCGGGCTGACATCTGCCGGGGTCTTAAGGTGCAGTTCTTCAATCGATATGCCGAACAGGCGGGTGGCATTCTGGTTGCAGCAAAGAAACTGGCCGGTGTTCCCGTCGAACACCACGATGGCTTCCGGCGCGTGCTCCACCAAGGTGCGCAAGCGGGCCTCGCTCTCGGTCAATTCCGCAGTCCGCTCAGCAATGCGCCTTTCCAACTCCAGGTTCATCTGTTGAATCTTTTCCTCAGCTTGTTTTCGCTCGGTGATGTCGCGCACGACGATGACATATAGGGGGTGGTTTTGCTGTTGGATGGCCGTGGAAATGACCTCCACGGGCACATCGGCGCCATCGATGCGGCGAAGAACCCATTCAAACCGGTGGGAACCCTTTTGTTCCACCAATGAGATAATCGCATCAACAGAGTCGGAACTGGGGCGTCCGTCCGGTTGAAGCGGTGGCGAAAGCTCAACTGGTCCCACATGAAGCAGCCTCTCCTTGGATGGGCTGCGCATCATCTCGACGGCTGCGGGGTTGCAATCAATGAACAGTTTTGACCGCGGATCAAAAAGCCAGATGGCATCCGCGCTGCGCTCGAACAGAAGGTGGAACATGGGGTCAGTATGGCCGCGATGGTCCGCCAAGGCATTACACCTTTGGTTCCATTTACCTTTCACTTCAGGCGGCTTATTCATGAGTCGTGAAATTTGATGCCCAACAGGTCGAATTGAAGCGCTCCAGGCATTTGTTCCGGGTCTCGGACACCGGTGCCCCGTCCACAGGACTGCGCGTCCTTTCCATTCGTCATTCTCGAATAAAACGCTTTGACGTCAAGTTTCAGTCTGCGCCTGGGACGCTGACGTACAATTCACCTGAGGAATCACGATGAGCACTGAAGCTAAGTTGCATGAAGTTGCGCCGGACGTGTTCCGAATTTCAATCTATGTCCCGGAGTTCAACCTGCAATTCAATCATTTTCTGGTGAGGGACCAGGAGCCTCTCTTATATCACACGGGCATGAGGAAAATGTTTCCTCTGGTGCGTGAGGCTGTGGCCAAATTGATTATCCCACAGCATCTCCGCTGGATCAGCTTCAGTCATTTCGAAGTGGACGAGTGCGGCGCGTTGAACGAATGGCTTCAAATTGCGCCGGAAGCTCAGGCCGCCTGTGGTGTTGTAGGGGCACTGGTCAACCTCGCTGACTATTCAATTCGCCCTGCTCGGGGCATGACCCCCAATGACATTCTGTGCACCGGGAAGTACAAATTCCGGTTTCACCCGACGCCCCATTTGCCGCATGGATGGGATGCCGGGGTGTTGTTCGAGGAAACACAGCAAACACTCTTTTGCTCGGACTTGTTCCATCACGATGGGGATGTCGAGCCAGTCACCGGATCGGACATTCTGGGGAGGGTTCGTCAAGCCATCTCCGAATACCAAGCCGGCCCTTTGATGGATTATCTTCCCTTCACCACGCGCACGGAGTCCCAATTGAAACGCCTGGCAGAACTGCGTCCCCGCACGCTGGCCACCATGCACGGCTCGACCTATGTGGGCGACGGCGGACAGGCGCTTCGTGACTTGAGCGTGGTGATGAAGGAGATTTTGGGAACTGCGGAGAAATTTTGATTTTAAAAGTATCATGAAGTCGGATGTTACCTTTCGGGGCGGCAGCGCGGCTGACGCCAAGGCGTGCGGTGAAATATGCTTCAATGCCTTTTGCGCCTTTGCGTCGAAGCATAACTTTCCCCCGGATTTTCCTTCTCCAGACGCATCCGTGGGATTGATGGGCATGATCTTCTCGATGCCGAACGTCTATTCGGTCATTGCCGAATCCAACGGGCGAATTGTGGCGAGCAACTTTCTCTGGGAAGGTGACACCATCGCCGGGGTCGGGCCAATCACTGTGGATCCTTCCGTGCAGAATGGCGCCGTGGGAAGGAGATTGATGGAGCGGGTGTTGGAGCGGGCTGCGGAGAAGCGGTTGGCTGGAGTGCGCTTGGTGCAGGCCGGATACCATAACCGGTCACTGTCGCTTTATTCCAAGCTTGGGTTTGACGTGAGGGAGCCTTTGGTAACCCTGCAAGGAAAGCCGATTCAAAAATCCATTACAGGCTTTCCCGTGCGAACCGCCACCCACGCTGACATCCAAGGGTGCAATGCGCTTTGTTTGCGGGTTCACGGTCACAACCGAAACGCCGAGTTGTCCGCTGCCATAGAAAGGAATATCGCCCGGGTTGTGGAGCGGGAAGGACGAATTGCCGGGTATTGCACTGGAATTGGGTTTTTCAGCCATGCGGTATGCGAATCCAACGATGATTTGAAAGCGCTGATCGCTGCGGCGCCTGAGTTTGCCGGGCCGGGTTTTCTCTTGCCCATGTGCTACGGCGATGTGTTTCGCTGGTGCCTGAAGAATGGATTGCAAGTGGTGCAGCCCATGAACCTCATGAGCCTTGGACTTTACAATGAGCCAAAAGGCGCGTTTTTGCCGTCGGTTCTTTATTGACCAACCACTGGGCTGGTTCGGAGCAGACCAACGGGAGGCAACTTTGGGCTTTGGACTTTTGACGGGCCTCACTAGACTCCGCGGCCAACGATGTCGCGAATGCTGAAAAGCTCCGGTGCAATGGGGCTGGCCACCATGGTCAGCCGCGTTCTGGGGCTTGTGCGCGATCAGGTGTATGCGGCGTTCATGGGCACCAGTGCCGTTGCAGGCGCATTTCAGTTGGCATTCACCATTCCCAACCTGTTCCGGCGTTTGCTGGGCGAGGGCGCGCTGACGGCGGCTTTCATTCCCATCTTCAAGGAAAAGGAAAAAAACGAAGGCGAGATCGAAATGTGGCGCGCCGCCAACGCGGTGATCTCGGGGTTGATCGTCTCGGCGGCTGTGGCCGTGGGTGTTGTTCTTCTTCTCATTTCCGTGGTGTTGTCGTCGTTGCCGTTGCCCGATGACCTGGAGTTGATGCTGCGCCTGTTGAGGATCATGTTTCCCTACATGCTGCTGGTCTGCCTGGCTGCGGTTTTCATAGGAATGCTCAATTCACGGGGGCACTTTTTTATTCCCGCGCTTGGCGCGGCCATGTTGAACGTGGTGATGATTTCTTCGGTGCTGTTTCTGGCTCCGAAAATGGGAGAAACCTTGGACAAGCAGATTTTTGCGTTGGCCATCGGGGTGCTGGTCGCCGGGGTGGCGCAAGCGGGTTTTCAAGTGCCATTGTTGTATCGTGATGGGTTCCGCCATCAATGGGTGTCCCCGTGGAGAAATGAAACAGTCAGAGAGGTTGTCCGCAAAATGCTGCCGGCCTCGGTCGGGGTCGCTGCCTTTCAGATCAATGTCATGCTGACCCAGGGCTTGGCCTTTTTCGGGGGCGCATCCATTGTGGCAACCTACAGTTATGCTGTTCGCCTGATGGAGTTGCCCCAAGGCGTCTTTGGCGTTTCGCTGGCGATGTTCCTCCTGCCGGCATTGTCAGGATTGGCAGCCGAGAAAAACTTTGTGGAGTTCCGCGCCACACTCCGGCAGGGCATTGGTTATTTAGTATTCATTAACGCGCTCTGCACCGTGCTTCTGCTTGCGCTGTCTTCACCTATCATCCGGCTTTTATTCGAGTATAAGGAATTTGATGCGTTCTCGACTATGCGGGTTGGTTTTGCATTGGCGTGCCTGGCGCCCGGATTGGTGGCCTTTTCATTGGCGAACATTCTGGCCCGCGCCTTTTACGCGCTGGGAGACGTGAAGACGCCGATGCGAATCAGCATTCTTTGCATGGGCGTGAACATTTTGCTGGTGATTCTGTTTCTGTTTGTCTTTGACCTCGCTGCGGGTGGCCTTGGTCTGGCCAGTTCATTCAGTTCCGCCGTCAATGTCGGGTTGCTGTTTTACGCCCTGCGACGGAAACTGAAAACATTGGAGCTTGGGGAGCTTCTCAGGCAGTTGGTTCCCATTTCCATCGCGGCACTGGGTGCGGGCCTGCTGGCGTGGGCAGGCAGCCAGATTTGGGAGTCACGCCTTGGCCATGAGTCGGTCCTCTTGCGATTAGGCGCGGTTTTCGTGCCTATGACTTTGGCTACGCTTCTTTATTTCATCGTTTGCTGGCAGGCCAATGTGCCCTCGGCGCTGGACATCATTGGCCTGCTCAGGCGCAAGCTCGGTGACGAACGATAAGTGCGTCCTTGCGGCCGGTTTTTTATTCGGTCTCCGCCTGCCCGTTGCGGCGCTTCAGGATCAATCCCAAAAGCATTCCTGCCCCGAAGGCAATGCCCAGCGAGGCATACGTGTGGTTGCGAATGGCCTGGTCGGTGGCCTTGGTGTAAGCGATTGTTTTTTCCTGCAATTGATCGTAAGCGGCTCGGGTGGCGTCCATCGCAGCGATTCGAGCCTCGCGGGCCTTGGTTTTCCATTCGGCGGCTTCGTCTTCGAGTTCCTGCGCTATGGTGGATGATTTGGTTCTCATATTTTTCCAGTTGTGAGCTTTTTTGTTCTCGCCTGCCAGTGGCGGCGTTCTTGTGGAAAAATAAGAAACCGCAGCAATGCTTCCAATCGGGAACAAGCTGGAAACTGATTGAGCGGAACGCCTTTCGGGCCGGTGAATAAACGCCCGGCACTTCACCGGGGTTTGGTGATCTCACTCGCCTTTTGGATCGCCTGCCGTGAATGTTTCGGATGGCGTCGGAGATTGATTCTGTCACAGGCAACAGGCATTCTTGGCTGGCCAGACGAATTGAGCCGACGTATGAAATTGATAATAGCCGTTGCGGTGTTTTGCGGGCTGGTGTTGTTGGTTTTCGTTGCCAAAATCAACAAGCCCTTTTCAAAGCCGGGCGACCCACCGGCGGCCAATTCGGCTACAAAAACAAAAAGCGAATGGCCTTCAAAACTCCCAGCCGAGCGACCAGCCATGCCTTTGGCCAACACCAACGCGGCGACTTTTACCAATCTGTATTCCATAGCGAGTTACTCCATGGGGATGGAAATTGCCGGCAGTATAAAACTGGACGGCGTTGCGGCCGATTATATCGAGGTGGACTATTTGGTCATGGGATTGCGGGACGGATTGGGAGCGGATGCTCCTTCGTCAGTGATTCGCTGGA
>CALJZV010000041.1 GCA_937983475.1 uncultured Verrucomicrobiales bacterium | reverse complement strand
GCTTGGCCGCACCCTCCCCGCATGCTGCCACCACAACGGAACCGCAGCAAACCACCGACATCCGCCGTCGGCTGCGAAAACTTCGCTAATTCATCGTAGCAATTCAGCCTTCTTGTTGTTCTGAATGGCAATGAAAATGTGCTTCATGCGGGTTGCGCGTGGGCTATCAATGTGGCTCCTGTAATCCCCCCGCTTCACTTGGATGCGTCTCAAAATTTTAAGTTTGCCATCGCTTCACTCGCCTCCGCATGGCCGGGATCAATCCGCAGCGCCTGCTCAAGCGCCAGACGGGCCTCCTCTTTATTTCCCTCCGAGTAAAATATACGGGCCAGTTGCATATGAGCTTGCAGAAACTCCGGTTGAAGTTTCGTAGCCAGAATGTCATGCCCTTTCGCTTCGCTGAGTTTCCCGAGATTCAACAGCGCGGTGGCGTAGTTGTAATGCGCCCCCGCATCCTTGGGCTGAAGCCGCACCACCTGCGAATAATGTTCGGCGGCCTGGGCCATGCTTCCTTGGCCAGCCAGGAGCAACGCCAGATTGGCGTGGGCGCTGGCGTAGTCGGGTTTTATCTCCAACGCGCGAAAGTAGGCCTTGATGGCTTTCTCAATCTCACCTGAAGCCTTGTAAACATTCCCCAGATTATGATGCGCCACATCAGAGTCCGGAAAAATCTCCATAGCGCGAAGAAAATGAAACCGCGCCTCCTCAAGTTGGCCGCGCAGGGCGTACACATTGCCCAAACTCAAATGCGCGTCGAGGAAGTCCGGACGCAGGCGGACCGCTTCACGAAGATATCCCTCGGCTTCGTCCAAACGGTCTTGAAGCACCAATTCCGTGCTCCAGTGATTCAACGCTAGATAATTGTCCTTTGTGACGCGCGCAGCATGGGCAAACAACGTCTCACTGTCCTTCCAAAGAGACACCTGCGCCCGGGCAAGAAACGCACAGGAAAGGATCGCCATGCATGCCATTACAACCACCATGACGCGCAGGGCTGGAAAACGCCTCACGCAGGACGCCATTCCCCACGACAGGGCGATAAAGACACCGATGAGAGGAATATAGGAATACCGGTCGGCCATCGCCTGCTCACCGACTTGCACCAGTCCGATAACCGGCACCAGCGTTCCCAGAAAAAACAACCAGCCGATAAGAAAATAAGAGTGCCCTTTGGCAAGGCGCACCGCCAAAAACGTGATTCCCCCGAGCAATATCGTGGCTCCCAGAACGTAAATTGCCGGCCAGGAATCGGGCCATGGATAGAACACCGCCAAATCCGTTGGCCAAAATGTTTTCGCCAAATAGCGGCAGTAGGAAACCAGCGTGTTGGCTATCCTGAAGCCAATTGGGAATTCCATGACGGACCGGACGGCGCCTTCGTTCTTTTGCGCGATGAAGGTGACCACGCAGGAGACCGCCGTCAGCGCGAAGAAAGGAATTTTTTCCAGGATCAATGGAAATAGGCGCTTTGGAGTAAATGAAAGGTCCGACCCGCTCTTTTCAGCGCTAATTTTGTCAGATTTTCCCTTTTTAATCGGCAATTTGAAATTTGGAATTCGCTCAAGCGGCCATACGTCCAGCAGCAGCAGCACAAACGGCCAGGTCACGAGCATCGGCTTGGACATCAACCCGAGCGCAAAGAAAATCAGCGCCATTGCATACCAGGTCTTTGCTTTGAAATGTGAATTTTGAGACCGGAGACTCGCAAATCGGGCATAAGCCCAGAGGGTCAGCAGCCCGAAAAATGTGCTCAACACATCCTTCCGCTCCGAAATCCACGCGACTGATTCCACATGCAGTGGATGCAGTCCGAACAAGCCCGCCACCAACGCACTGGGCCAGAAACCGCCCGTCAAGCTGGCCAATATCCAAAAAAGCAAAACCGTGTTGGCAGAATGAAATATCAGGTTGGTGACATGATGCGCGCCGGCGTTCAGTCCGAACCACTCGCAATCCAGCATGTGCGAAAGCCAGGTCAGCGGATGCCAGTTGCTGGAGTGCGCTTGAGTAAAGGCGCGCTTGATTCCTTCAATCGTGAAACCGTCGCGCACAAACTCATTGCCCGTGATGTAATGCGGGTCGTCGAAGTTAATGAAGCCAAACTGCGCCACCGGCCAATAGGCCCAGACCGTCAAACACACCAGCAGCAGGGAGGCAACGAAACGCGGCAGCATGCTGGCAGAATGGTTCACAAAGGAAAACGTAGAGAATCCCTCGCTTGTGGAAAAATAAAATCTCGCTTTGAGAAGCAAACCGTCTGGTTGAAGATGCCTTTGCATGTTGATCGCCTTTCATAAGCCGTACGGGGTGTTGTCGCAGTTCACGCCGGATGGGTCGCCCAACCGGACACTGGCGGAGTTTCATTTTCCCAAAGGCGCTTATCCCATCGGACGGCTTGACGCGGATTCCGAGGGGCTTTTGCTGCTGAGTGACGAGGGCGAATTGAACGAGCGATTGCTGCATCCACGGCGTGGTCACAAACGCATTTACTGGGCGCAGGTGGAGCGGATTCCAACCGCCCAATCTTTGGAGAAAATGAAAGCCGGCCTGCTCATTCAAGGCGAGCGCACCCTGCCCTGCCGCGCGTGGATTCTAGACCCGCAACCGCAAATGCCGCCGCGTGAGCCGCCCATACGCTTCCGCAAGTCGGTTCCCGATTGCTGGATTGGGCTGGAGTTGATTGAGGGCCGCAACCGCCAAGTGCGCAGAATGACCGCCGCCATCGGCCATCCCACGCTGCGGCTGGTGCGGGTGCAGATTGGCAACTTTCACCTTGGCACATTGCCGTCCGGCCAGTGGCGCGAATTGGACATTGAGGGCCGCAAACTGGTATTGGCGGACAGGGGCGCATCCACGCATTGTTCTTGAAATGATCAATCAAGCGGCCAGCAAAGTAGCACAGTGCGTCTCGCCTGTGTGGGACAGGGGGAAAATTCCTTTTTAAGAGGCAGGCTGGGACGCCTGCCCTGCCTTTCGCGCCAATCGTCCGTCCACCAGCAATATAAAATTAAGAACAGTGTGGGGATGCGCCCGGCGAACTGAGGCTCCGGAGAATTCGCTTGTCAGCCTTGGCGAACCGTTAATCCTTCCGGCAACCAAATGAAAGTTGTCAAACCACCCAAACTGCGGCGCGGCGATGTCATTGGCATTATTGCCCCGGCCAGCGCGCCGTCGTCCCGTGATAAAATTGAATGCGGCGCACGCTATCTGGAAAAACTCGGCTATAGGGTGAAGCTCGGAAAAAACGTCCATGCCCAGCACGGGCATTTTGCCGGCACCGACGCCCAGCGCCTGACCGATTTGAACGAGATGTTGAACGATCGTCAGGTGAAGGCCATTTTTGCCGTGCGCGGCGGTTACGGAACGCCGCGTTTGCTCCCATTTGTGGACTATCAGGCCGCGCGGTTGAACCCAAAGATTCTCGTGGGCTACAGCGACCTCACCGGACTGCAACTCGCAATTTTTAGGCGGACCGGACTGGTGACATTCTCCGGGCCGATGCCCGGAGTGGAATTCTGGCAGAAGCCCGATCCCTACACCGAGGAGCATTTCTGGCGGCTGTTGACCAGCGCGCGGCCCGTCGGCGCTTTGCCCAATCCGGAAGCGGAACCGGTTCGCCCCATTCACCCCGGCAAGGCGGAGGGACTGTTGTTGCCGGGCAACCTGTCATTGATCATTTCGAGTCTGGCCACGCCCTATGCCCCTGATTTTCGCAATTCCTTGCTGGCCCTTGAAGAGGTGGGCGAAGAGCCTTATCGGGTGGACCGCATGCTGACCCAATTGCGCAACGCCGGCATTTTCAAAAAAATCAATGGCCTGCTGCTGGGGCACTTCACCGACTGCGAACCGAAGGACCCGAACAAGCCGCATTTGACCGTCGCACAGGTGTTCGCGGAACTGCTGCAACACGTCAGGGTGCCCACGGTGGACCGGTTTCAATACGGCCATATTCCGAGGAAACTCACTTTGCCCATCGGGGTGAAGGCGCAATTGAATGCGTCGCGAGGGTTGCTGAAGGTCACCGAGTCGGCCGTGGAATAAATAACCACGGCGTAAACGACCTGAATTTGCACTTTTCTTTCGGCTTCTCGCATTTACCCTGCGGCGCTGAATCATGGCTTTGAGATTTTTCAACACCCTGACCCGTTCGGTTGAGACTTTTGCGCCGCTGAATCCTGACGGCAAGTCCGTGGGCATGTATTGCTGCGGCCCCACCGTGCATGATTTCGCGCATATCGGCAATTTCCGCACCTTCGTTTTTGCCGACATGGTCCGGCGCTATTTGGAGTTCAAGGGCCATTCTGTCCGACACGTGATGAACATCACCGACGTCGAGGACAAAATCATCAAGCGGGTTCGCGAAAACAAAACCACGCTGGCCGACTACACCGGCAAATACGAAGCCGCTTTCTTTGAGGATCTTCAGGCGCTCAACTGCCTGCGCCCTCACCAAACGCCCCGCGCCACCGAGCACATTGCCGAGATCGTGGAGTTAATTCAAAAGCTCATTGAGCGCGGCATTGCCTACAAGGCTGGCGACGGCTCGGTTTATTTCAGCATCGAGAAATACCAAGGCTGCGGGTGCCGATACGGCCAGTTGCTCAACTTGAATTTTGAAGGCATGCGATCCGGCGAACGCGTCAGCAGCGATGAATATGAAAAAGAAAGCGTGTCGGATTTTGCCCTGTGGAAAGCCCGAGCGCCCGAGGACGGCGAAGTGTTTTGGCCAAGCCCGTGGGGCGAAGGCCGCCCAGGGTGGCACATCGAGTGCAGCGCCATGAGCATGAAATCATTGGGCGCGACCTTTGACCTGCACCTGGGGGGCGAAGACCTGATTTTCCCGCATCATGAGGATGAGATTGCCCAAAGCGAGGGCTCGGGCATGCAGCAACCCGGCCAGCGGTTTGTCAATTATTGGCTTCACGGCGCGCATCTGCTGGTGGAAGGCAAAAAAATGAGCAAGTCGCTTGGAAATTTCTTCACCTTGCGCGACCTGCTCGGCAAAGGCTTTTCAGGACGGGAAATCCGTTACCTGATGCTCTCGGCGCATTATCGGGACCAGTTTAATTTTACCATTGAGGGGCTGAACGGCGCCCGCGCCGCCTTGGCCCGCCTGGACGATTGTCTTGAAAAGCTGCGCGAGGTTGCGGGTCAAACGACTGCCGAACCCGACGCTGAACTGCTCAAGAAATATGCCGACGCCATGGACGACAACCTCAATGTGTCCGCTGGCTGGGGTGTCGTTTTTGAATGGGTTCGAGAGATGAACCGGCTTTTGGCTTCCGGCGAAATGAAGCCTTCCTTGGCAGCGGCTGCGCTGGCGGCCTGGTCGCGAATTGATTCCGTGTTCGGAGTTGGCCATGCCGCCAAGGAGGAAATTTCCGCTGAACTGACAACATTGCTGGAGCAGCGGCAAGCCGCCCGCAAAGCGAAGGACTTCAAGCGCGCCGACGAAATTCGGGATCAATTGAAAGGCTTGGGCTGGGTCATTGAAGACACGCCAAAGGGCCCGAAATTGAAGAAGGCCTGACCTGTTTGCCCATCCTTATGGGAAATTTTCCAAATTGGTTTTGACAACAAAGCGGAGCCCACTAAGTTATGGGGCCTTGGATGGGGTCGTAGCTCAGTTGGTAGAGCACCACAATGGCATTGTGGGGGTCAGGGGTTCGAATCCCCTCGGCTCCACCATCCTTTCCCTGCCCTAAAAACCAGGGCCATTTCTTTGCCAGCCTTTGAAGCTCCAGCCGCACATGACTTCAGTGCCTTGGATTTGAAGTTTGCAGGAAACAAAAAAATCGGTATAAGTCTGGGGTAAATAGCCAAATGCGTCATCTCAACCCCATCCCCATTGGTGGCTTGCTTTTCAGCAGCCTGTTTTTTCTGGCCTCGATGCAGGCACAAACCCAGATGCGGTTTGTTGACAGCGCGACAGGCATCTCGCTCCAGCCCTTGGTCCGAGTTTTTCAGGAGGCTACCGAACCTCGCGAACTGACGCCCACAGCCGACGGTCGTCTGGTTCTGCATGGCGCCGGGTCGGCCACACTGGAAATTGCTTCACCCGATCACCAGCCACTGTCCGTCGCCGTAAACCTGAACGACCCTACATTTATTCATCAGTTTGAGCTCGATCCACTCACACTTCCCCAGGAATTGACACCGAAATACATCGTCCAACAGCACCGCGCCGACTCCACAGTGTTTCTGGGCCATGTTGTGGGAGATGACACGGGGCAACCGGTCGAGGGTGTTCTCGTGAGCGCGGAACCAGAAGGCGGCGAGACGTTCACCGATGCACGCGGCTTCTTTCAACTGACCGTTCCACTGAAACCTGACTCAATCCTTCGGGACAATCCCGCGCGGCTTATTTTCTCCAAAGATGGCTACAAGAGCGAGGAGCGGCGGCACGTCGAACTGCTGCCTTACGGCGACTGGACGCTGCGCGTCCGCCTGGAACCGGGGAGCGGCTCGAAGACTGTTCTGGAACGCACTGAACCGCGGTTTCATTCACTAGACGCCACCGGGCAAATTCCAGATGCCGCCATCAGCCAACCGCCGGCATCTTCAGAAAAATTTTCTGAGCCCGCCAGCGCCACCAGCCCGACAAATGCCACAGTGCGCATTCCCCGCAATATCAGGGTGCTTTCCTCCGACAACGTCACGATCATTTACGTTTCAATGGAAAATTACGTGGCGCGGGTCCTCTCCAGTGAGTGGATTTCATCATGGGCCAACTACACCGGTGGCATGAATTCCTTGATGGCCGGTGCGGTAGCAATCCGGTCTTACGCGGCATATCACGTCAACAACGCCGGCTCTTCGAGCACCTACGACATTTGCGCCACGACCAGTTGCCAGGTGTATGGCTCGACCACCACCGGAAATGCCTCCACGGCCACCACCCAGACCGAGGGCTACGTGGTGCTTGGCTCGAACAACACCATCTCCCGGAGCGAATACTCTGCGGAGAATAATTCGCTGGGGTTTTCCTGCGGCGATGGCTACACGCAGCCGACAGGAGGATGCATTTATGACCCGGTTTGCACCGGAGAAACCCGCTACGGGCATGGGCGCGGCATGTGCCAGTGGGGAACGGCGCGCTGGGCCACAGGTCGGCGCATGGCAAACCGGACCTCCGGCGATGCCACGCCAACCGGTCATCCGAAGCAAGACTGGGTCTGGATCGTCAACCAATACTACCCGACGCTCACGATGGTTCAGGCCAAACCACTGGTCATCGGCGATGACGTGAAGGTGGTCGGTTCCTCTTCGCGCACCACCTACATGTGCGGCGACGGTTCGATCAGCAGCGGTGTGAATTGTCCGTCCACTGGAAGCAAGGCCGTCGGCTCAACCGGCGTCATCATCAGCGGCCCCGTCCAGGTCACCTCCGATGGGCGTGGATTTACCTGGTGGAAAATCTCTTGGAGCGACAGCACGACCAACTGGCTTCCTGAAAATTGGCTGGAGCGCGTCATTCCTGCTCCGGTAACACCTACCAACCTGCGTGCCACCGCCGTGGCCACCAATCAAATTAACCTGACATGGAACAGCGCACTCAACTCCTTTGAAATGGGCTTCAAAATCGAGCGCAGCGTGAACGTGGCCAACAACTGGGTGGAAATCGACACTGTGGGCACCAATGCGCTCAGCTATTCCGACACCACGGTGCTTCCTGCGACAACGAACTATTACCGCATTCGCTCCTACAATCTGGGCGGCAACTCGGCCTACTCCAATACGACCAACGCCGTCACGCCGGGGTTGCCGCCGGTCCTGACCGCCATCGCCAATCGGACAGTGGCTGAGGGCTCCACGCTGACCATCACGAACAGCGCCACCGCGCCCGATTTTGTCACGCCATTGACCGATTTTGAGAGTTATGGCGAGGGCGTGACCGCCATGTTCAGAACACCGACTTATTCCGGCAGCACTGCGTCCCATTTGGACGCAACGCCAAACACAGCTTCGGTGTCGGGCACATTTCCCGCAAACGCAAAGTCGGGCTCTTTTGTTTTCAAGGCCAACTGGAGCTACAAGACCGGCACGACCAATCCGTGGCTGAGGCTCACCACCGCAGGCGCGGCGAATCTGCCCAATCCGGTGATGGACTTCACAAAAAAACTGCAATTTGACATGCATACAGACAAGTCGCTGCAAGTGGCTTTGGGATGCCGGGAAACGTCAAATCCAGCAGGCACACCCATCGGCAGCGATGGAGGCTCCACCGGCGGCATTGAATTTGTCGGTGTGAACGGAAAGAACGGCTCCGCGCCCAATCCAACGCGCACTGTCCCTGCCAACACGTGGACAACGCTGACATTCAACATCCCTGCGGAGCCAGCCGCCGGATTTACCGGGGATGGCGTCCTGACCAGCGCCACTGGCTTGGGCGTTTTAGAGCATCTGGCCTTTGTTCCCGCCGCGGGCATGGGAGCCTACACGGTTTACCTGGACAACTTTGCGGTCGCCCAGTCCAAAGTGCTGACCTACAGCCTGGATGCCGGAGCGCCCGCTGGCGCAAGCATCAGTCCAAGCACTGGCGTGTTTACTTGGACGCCAGCAGAGGCTCAAGGGCCGGGAACCTATAACATTACCGTTCGCGTAACGGACAATGCGTCGCCGCCTCAAAGCGATTCGAAAACCTTTTCTGTGACGGTCACCGAAGTGAATTCCGCGCCTATACTTTCTGCGATCTCCAACAAGACCGTAAACGAGGGAACTTTTTTAAGCTTCACAGCCTCGGCCACAGACCTGGACATTCCTGCCAACTCGCTGTCCTACAGCCTGGACGCAGGGGCGCCTGCCGGAGCGAGCATCAACTCGTCTTCTGGTTTGTTCACATGGACACCAACCGAGGCCCAAGGGCCTGGAACCTACAACATCACCGTGCGTGCCACGGATAACGGCGTTCCGGCGATGAGTGATGCGAAGATATTTTCCATCACAGTCAATGAAGTGAACATTGCCCCGGCGCTGACAGCCATTGCCAATCGCACGGTTCATGCTGGAACACTGGTGACGTTCACGAATATAGCCACGGATTCTGACTTTCCAGCGAACATACTGACGTTCAGCCTCGACACCGCGCCACCTGGGGCTTCGGTGAATGGAACGTCGGGTGTCTATACTTGGACTCCTTCGGATAACCACGCGGGCGGAACCTACTCAAATGTCGTCCGCGTCTCGGACAACGGATCACCCACTCTCAGCGATACCAAGCAGTTCACCGTAACGGTTCAAAGCCGGCTCAGGGTGCAATCCCTCAACATGACCAACGGCAACGCAACCATCGGTTGGGATTCGATTCCGGGAAGAACCTATCGAGTGCAATACAAAAACACACTCTCCGATCCCGCGTGGATTACGTTGGGCGATGTGACCGCCTCGGGAAATTCCTCCACTCGCGTGGACGCGGGGCCTCCGGAGGGAAGGTATTACCGGATAATGTTGATGGATTGAGTTCGCGTCTTAAGTCTGTTGGCCAGCAGCCTGGGCGCATTCTTCGACGCTTGCAGCGTAAGGCGGCTCCTTGCTACTAAGTCGAGCCAATGATAATTCCACTTCGCCGCTTAGCCGCATTAGGCTGCTCCATTTTCCTTTTGGCTGGATTCCTTCCCGCTGCCGGAAATGCGCCAAAGCTCCAAAAGCCCAATGTCCTCTTCATTGTCTCCGACGATCTGAACACTGACCTGGGATGTTATGAAAATGCACAAGTCAAGTCTCCCAATCTCGACCGCCTTGCGGCGCGCGGGGTGCGATTTGACCGCGCCTACTGCCAGTATCCGCTCTGCAATCCATCGCGTTCTTCGGTGATGACCGGACGCCGGCCCGATTCCACAAAGGTATTGGGCAACGGCCCTCACTTTCGCGATTTCATCCCAGACGCCGTGACCCTGCCGCAGCACTTTCGCAACAATGGCTATTTCGCCGCGCGTGTTGGCAAAATATACCACTACGGCGTCCCCAGCGAGATCGGCACCGATGGCAAGGACGACCCGGCCTCCTGGGACGTGGTGTTCAATCCATCAGGACACGACAAAAAAGAGGAGAACAAAATCATCAACCACTCCCCTCATCGAGGCATTGGCAGCGGACTCAGCCTGCATGCCGCCGATGGCACTTCAGAGGAGCAAACCGACGGCATGGTGGCCACCGAGGCGATCCGGTTAATGAAAGAGAATCGAAACCGGCCCTTCTTCCTCGCAGTGGGTTTTTTTCGCCCCCACTCTCCCTATGTGGCGCCCAAACGGTTTTTCGATATGTATGACCTTAACCGCATGCTGCCGGCCCAATTTCCGCAGAATGACTTCGACGACATTCCAAAGCCAGCGCTTTTTGTGGATCCACCAAATTGGAACATTAAGGAAGAGAAAATGCGGGAGGCCATACAAGCGTACTATGCCAGCGTCACTTTCATGGATGAGCAATTAGGCCGCGTTTTGGCCGCGCTCTCACAATTAGGCCTTGAGGACAATACGATTGTCGTATTCTGGAGTGACCACGGCTATCACTTGGGCGAACACGGGCAATGGCTGAAAATGACCCTGTTCGAAGAGGCCGCCCGAGTCCCGCTCGTTGTGGCCGGCCCGGGCGTGAAGGCCAAAGGCAAGGCGTGCTCACGCACAGTGGAACTGCTGGACCTGTATCCCACGTTGTCCGACCTGTGCAACCTTGCGCAGCCTTCGGCAACAGAGGGCAAAAGCCTCAAGCCCCTCCTTCAGAATCCCAATTCCCGCTGGGATCGCCCGGCCTACACCCAACTGGTCCGGCAGGACAAATCGGGAAAAATCAAAGGCTACAGTGTGCGCACGGAACAATGGCGCTATACGGAATGGGAAAAAGGCAAAATGGGCGTGGAGTTATACGACCATAAACATGATCCTCGGGAGTGGACCAATCTTGCGAACAGCCCGCGCTACGCCAAAACGGTCCAGAAAATGAAACGGCTGCTTGCGAGGGTGCAACAGTAAGTTGTTACGGGCTGTGAACCTTGCCCACCTCCATCGCCACCAAGCAGACGTCGTCAGCAAATTTACGATTGGCCGAAAAGTTCCTAATCTCGGACAACAACTGGTCCAGCATGGCCGCGCATGACAGCGCGAGGTTGTTTTTCACGGCATTTAAAAGCATCTCCTGGCTGTATTGCTCACCGGCGTCGCCTTCAACCTCGTAGAGGCCGTCGGTGTAAAGCAACACCAAGTCGCCGGATTCCATGGGCGTTTCGGAAGTTTGGTAAGACGTTTCATGAAAGAGTCCCAGTGCCGGATGCGGCTTGCTGCCATCCACCTTGAACTGGTCCACTCTGCCGGAGTTCTTGTGAATTAAAAAGGGCTTGGGATGACCGGCATTGGCAAATTGAAAAGTCTTTCGCTCCAGATCCGCCACAAGGTAGAACGCGGTGGTGAACAGCGGGGTGCCGGTCTGCTGGAGGATTGCCCGCAAATCGCTGTTGATGCGGGAAAGGAGCTTTCCAGGGTCATGGGCCACCGGGCGCAACTCCTCCACCAATGCTCGCACCATGGCCGTGACCAAAGCGGACCGCACGCCATGCCCCATGACATCGCAAATGAACAAGCCGGCCTTGGTCGGCGAAAGCTGGAGCACATTGAAAAAATCCCCTCCCACCTCACCTGAAGGCTGATACCTGTGGGAAAAGCTCAGCAGGCTTTTTTCCGGTGCCGAGCCGGGGGGAAATGCTGGATACTGCTGGGGAAGGATGGCCTGTTGAATCTCGTGTGCCATCTTGAGATCGTCCTCCATCATCTCATTTTTCTTCCGCAATTCGGCTTGGCTTTTGGCCAACTGCAGGTTGGCATGCCGCTCGCGCTCTTAAGCCGCCTTGCGAAACGTGATGTCATGAAAGA
>CALJZV010000040.1 GCA_937983475.1 uncultured Verrucomicrobiales bacterium | reverse complement strand
CTCCGCAGATTGGCTTGAATCCTCAGGAATCATGAATTTCCAGACACGCTCTAAGGGCTTTTTGCCCGCCTTTGCCGATCTGACCACGGTCCCCGATGTAGGCACCGAGAGCAGCTTCCGCTACGCCAAAGAAAACCTTGGAAAGCTTTACATCGCGGTCGATGATCTTTGTCGCCTTTGGAACCATATTATAGAATTCACCTGCAATTGGCGCCAAGAGTCTGCTGCTATCAGCAATTTCCCACAACTGATTGGGTATCTTTTGTGAATACACACTAACCTCGGCTTCAGACGGTTTAATGGTTGATCGACCTCCCAATTGAACGGGTGCGAACAAATGCTCGCACAGGAAAACGTAATCTTCAGGTGTATCTTTTCGATTAATCTCGTGCACAACTTGGCACGAAGCCAATCCGACTATGATGACTCCCACGCAAGCAGTCATGATTAACAACGCCCGACGCGATGGTAACCGTAGAACTGAGCGCTTTGTCTTACTGCCTTGCAGTGGAGCGCGTGGTATCGGTGGCGGTGCGCTCGGTTGGCGAGGAGAAATAACAGGTGGTGTTATAACGGGTGGTGCTTCATGTCCGTGTTGCTGTGAGTCGTTTCTTTTCATTTTTGTAAATCCTCCGCAATCGTCGCGAACTGCTCCATAGCGGCTTCCAAATCTGCAGTGATGTCGGCGGCGATGACTTCCGGCGCGGGCAGGTTGGCGGATTCTTCCAGCGCTTCGTCTTTCAGCCAGAAGATGTCCAGGTTTACCTTGTCGCGCTTGAGGAGTTCGTCGTAGGTGAAGGATTTGAACCGCTCGCTCTCGGTGCGTTTGTGGCGGTTCTTGGGATTGTAACACGCCACAAAATCATCGAGGTCGGCGCGCTTGAGCGTGCTCTCTTTGAGCGTGAAATGTTTGTTGGTGCGCAGGTCGTATATCCAGAGCTTCTCCGTCCACGGCTTTTCCTGTGCGGGTTTGCGGTCGAAGAACAGGACGTTCGCCTTCACGCCCTGCGCGTAGAAGATGCCGGTGGGCAGGCGCAGCAACGTATGCACGTCCGCCTGCTTGAGCAATGCGCGCCGGATGGTCTCGCCCGCGCCGCCCTCGAACAGCACGTTGTCCGGCAACACCACCGCCGCGCGCCCGTGCTGCGTGAGGATCGTGAAAATGTGCCGGAGAAAATCGAGCTGCTTGTTGCTCGTGCTCGCCCAGAAATCATCGCGATTGATGATGAGCGATTCCTTCGACTGCTCGCCCGCCTCGTTCACGATGGTTACGCTGCTTTTCTTGCCGAACGGCGGATTGGCCAGGACGATGTCATACTCGCCGTGCTTCCCGGCCAACGCATCCTTGGTCACCACCGGCAAACCGTTGCTGAGTGGCAAATCCGAGTCCGACTCCCCGCCTATGCCGTGCAACAACATGTTCATCGCGCAAAGCCGGGCGACGCTGTCCACCAGTTCGATCCCGAACAATGTTCCATTGCGGAGTTTTTTCTTCTGCGCGCGATCCAGTTGGTAATGCTTGGCGATGTAATCATGCGCCGCCAGCAGGAAACCACCCGTGCCGCAGGCCGGATCGCAAATCGTCTGGCCGGGTTGCGGTGACACCGCATCCACCATCGCGGCGATGAGCGGGCGCGGCGTGAAGTATTGGCCCGCGCCGCCTTTCACGTCCTCGGCGTTCTTTTGCAGCAACCCCTCGTAAGCATCGCCCTTCACGTCGGCGGACAGGCTCGACCACTGCTCCTTGTCAATCAGGTCCACGATGAGCCGGCGGAGCTTGGCCGGGTCTTGGATCTTGTTCTGCGCCTTGCGGAAGATGACGCCCAGCATGCCCTTCTGTTTGCCGAGCGATTCGAGCACATGCCGGTAATGCGTCTCCAACTCATCGCCGTCGCGCGCCAGCAGGCTGGGCCAGGCGTAATCCTTGGGCACGGCGCTGGGCTTGTTGAACGGCGGACGCGACTGCTCATCCGCCATCTTGAGGAACAGCAGAAACGTGAGTTGTTCAACGTAGTCGCCATACGAAAGGCCGTCGTCCCGCAGGATATTGCAATAATTCCAAAGTTTCTGAACCAATGCTGTTGGGTTACTCATGGCGACGAAATCATTTT
>CALJZV010000039.1 GCA_937983475.1 uncultured Verrucomicrobiales bacterium | reverse complement strand
TTTTGGGAACCAGATTAATCAGCAACCTCCGGGGAAACGGTTGATTGTTATCGAATGGGGATCCAGCGCCATCACCCATAAGTCAGTCATTACTTTACCGCTTAAAGAACCAATAAAACCTGGGATCAAGATTATCTCCCACCGCGGAGAAGAACTCGAAAACCACGATTCCAATAAAGACGGCGACCGTCATTCCGATCCACATTCCGCAAACACAGTTGATCTTCTGAAGCCGTCGCTTGCCATTTAAGCCTTTGATGTCGTCGGCCACTACGGCCACCACCATGCCTGCTGGAGCGATAAGAAGAACCAGCCCGCACACTACATTGACAATCAAACTGTACAGGGATTGGCCTTCGGTAACAAAAGGAAGGACGAGTAAACCGATTACCACCGATACGGTCAGGATCGTGAATGGAGCCACTAGAATTAGGAAGACAAGCAGATCGAAAACGAATAGTTTGAAACGCTCCATAGCCGGGATTGGCCGCAGTAGCTTGATGGCCTTTCCACAAATCGGACACGGCCAATCTTTGTCCACGTAGGATTCATCGAATTCAATTTTGTCTCCGCAATGGGAGCAAGTAGTTTGCAAGGTCATAACAGTTCGGTAAGCGGAGAGATTAACCCGCCGCTTTTACGCTTTTCCTGACGCGGACTGCATTGGTTTGTTCCTGGGATAACTCTTGGGGGCAGGCCCAATTAATACACACCGCTGAAATTCATTTAACTTTCACAGGCACACCCCAGTTGTAATGTGCAAAAGCGTTATTCCCGAAAGCACCCTCATAGGATTTGCAGCGGAGTGACAGTTTCACCCTTTTTACCTCGGAACGACAACTTGGTTGTTCTGCTGCACATTGTTGATTTGGATCGGGTCTTTATATGCCTCCATTATGGCTGCGCGGGCCTTGAGTTCCTCAGCTTCTACTGCCCTCGCTTGCAGCATCTCCGCCCGCATCTCCCGCTCGCTCTCGGCCTGAATGCGTTTCATTTCAACAGCAAATTGTTCGTTGATTCGTCGCTGTTCCTCCAACAGCCGGGCCGCCTGTTCCGCATACTTTTGCCGAATCACTATCGCAGAGGATTTCCGGTGGTCTATTTCCTGTTGAGCCTGCTTTGCCTCCTCGGCATCCACTCGCAAGCTGTCCAAAATCCAAGGGTGAATCTCATCAACATCAAATGCTATCGGCCTGATGTTCGATGCGAACACCAGCCGCCTCCCATAAACCCCGCGAAATTCCACGTTTGTCGCTAACTGGTTGCCAGATATGCCCACAAGCTTTTCAAACACCAGCTTGTCTATCTTCCTGCCGTAGTCATTTGTCGAAGAAACCACAGTGGGCTTGAGGCTGTTTTTAACGCCTTCTTTGGTTTGTCGTTCCTGCTCCAGAGTTAAAGCCACCAATTCCTCAATCTCGCGTTCCTTGGCTTGGTATTTTTCAATCTGCAACTCGGCCAGCTTCAAGTCATTGCTGGCCACAAGAATCTCATTTCCCAGCATAAGCAAACCCGCTCGGAGCACCTTGTTCGACTCGGAGAGTTGCTGCGCCATCACGTTGGCGTTTCCCGCCTCGGCCTCAGCCGCCTTCGCCTTTTTCTCAGCCGCCAGAAGGCTTTTCCTTTCTGTATGGATGATCAGCCACTCAAACCCAATGCAGGAAATTAAGACCAGTATCACCAATGCCACGATGTGTTTCATGTTTTTATCCGTTGCATCTATCGGCCAAATCCACCTCAGGGCAAGCCAAGTGACGAAAACGCCAGCTTTTGCGCAGTTCTTACGGGCAACTGCGGCGCATTCAACACAACCGCCGAAAACCCGTCAACCCTCAACCCTTATGAAAACCGTCCGCCTGCGGTTCCAGCTTTCCGTCGGAAGTCGCCCCCCAGGTCGCCATGTCCATCAAACTCCGGGGCGGTTGCCCTGCCAGCCATCGGTCCAGCAACCACACCAGTTTCCGGGCTGCCCCGCTTGGCTGCCGCGTTCCCTCCTCCCAGCGGCGCAACGTGGCCAGCGGCACCCCCAGCACCGCCGCAAGGCAGGGACGGGACAACCCCCTCTCCGTTCGGAGCTTCAATAAAATCCCCCGCGCCGAAATCTGTTCCGCCGTCGCCATCAGTTCACCCAAGCCAAGCACCGCGTTGCCCGGCAACCCGCCAAAGGCCAGTTCCCCGCCCAACAGTCGCGCATCCTCCTCTGAGAATGTTTCGTCGGCCATCGCAAGGCATTTCAACCGCAGCCAGCGCCGGTGACAAAACTTAGGAGCCGCGTTCTTTTTCATGGGCACATTGTGCCACACTGTCCCACCCTCTGAAACAAAGACCTGTTGCCACGGGTATTGGCGACATATTGCGGCAGCTCTCTGGAACTTCTGATTTTA
>CALJZV010000038.1 GCA_937983475.1 uncultured Verrucomicrobiales bacterium | reverse complement strand
CGACATCACAGCCCGGCTGAAATACAACTTTTGGGGAAATGACGGCGGCACAACCGCATTCGGCGTGATGCCGTTTGTGAAGTTCCCGACCAATCAGGATGGCGTCGGCAATGACGCGTTTGAGGGGGGCATTATTTTCCCGCTGGGCGTCTCCCTGCCTGCCGACGTCAGCATGGGCCTGATGACGGAGTTTGATTTTATCGAAGATGGTGACGGCAGCGGGTATCATCCCGAGTTCATCAACACTATTACCTTCAGCCGTAATCTTATTGGCAATCTTGGCGGCTATGTGGAATTTTTCAGTGCCGTCAGCACCGAGTCCGGCAGTGATTGGGTCGGCACGTTTGATTTTGGGTTTACCTATGCTGTGACCGAAGACATTCAGTTGGATGCCGGTGTGAACATTGGCGTGACGCGGGCGGCCGAGGACTACAATCCATTCCTCGGTATCTCCTGGCGTTTTTGATAATGAGTTCATTTGACGAAATTAACGGCCCGCCGTCGGTGATTCATCCGTTGCCGACCGGCGGGCCGCCGCCGTTGGAAATCCACGACATGACGGTGGCCTACCACAAGAAACCGGTGTTGTGGGGCATTGATTTGGTCGTGCCGCAGGGAAAACTTGTCGGCATCGTTGGCCCCAATGGCGCGGGCAAATCCACCTTGATCAAGGCCGTGATGGGGATTTTGCCGTTGAGCAGCGGCTGGGTGAAAATTTTTGGAGCGTCATTCAAAAGCAACCTCCACCGCGTTGGGTACGTGCCGCAGCGCGAGTCGGTCGACTGGGATTTTCCGGTCAATGTGATGGATGTGGTGCTGATGGGTCGGTATGGGCATTTGGGCCTGATGAAGCGGCCAAGCAAACGCGACCGGGATATAGCCCGGGAGTGCTTGGACAAGGTCAAAATGCTGCCCTACGCCAACCGGCAGATTTCCAATCTCAGCGGCGGGCAGCAACAGCGGGTTTTCCTGGCGCGCGCCCTGGCGCAGGAAAGCGATTTGTATTTCATGGACGAACCGTTCGCGGGCGTGGATGCCGCCACTGAGTCGGCCATCATTGCCTTGTTGCATGAGCTGAAGGCGCGCGGAAAAACCATTCTCGTGGTGCATCATGATTTGCCGACGGCCCGGAATTATTTCGACATGCTGCTGCTGTTGAACATGCGTGTGGTCGCTTTTGGACCGACTGACGAGGTGTTCAACTACGAGTTGCTACAGAAAACCTATGGCGGGCGGCTGACCATTTTGTCCGAAGTGGCCGAGGCGGTGCGGCAAAAAGGAGCCTGAGGCGATGCCGATGTTGCGGAAAAATAAAGCCGTGCGCGCTGCCATTTTTTTATTGGGAGCAGGCTTGTTCCTGTTGCTTGCGCCGTCCGCACAGGCCGCCA
This sequence comes from uncultured Verrucomicrobiales bacterium, assembly GCA_937983475.1. Taxonomy (GTDB): domain Bacteria; phylum Verrucomicrobiota; class Verrucomicrobiia; order Limisphaerales; family JACDHS01; genus CALJZV01. The sequence goes on along the minus strand of CALJZV010000038.1, from coordinate 2,625 downwards.
AAATCGGGGATCTGGCCGATTTGAATTTCGCGGACCAGATCTTGCGGTTTTTTTCGATGAAAGACCCTTCGGTGCGCTATGCGCTGCTGGGGTCGATCTTTTTGGGAGTCAGTTGCGGATTGCTGGGCAGTTTCATTGTGGTCCGCAAAATGGCATTGGTCGGTGACACACTTTCACACGCAGTCCTCCCTGGTGTGGCCGCCGGGTTCTTGTGGAATATGAGCAAGGATCCGGCGGCGATTTTTATTGGCGCCACGATTGCCGGCCTTTTGGGCACGGCGGTCGTGAGCTTGATCAAACAGACAACCCGGCTAAAGGAGGACACCGTTTTGGGCATGGTTCTGGCCGGTTTTTTTGCGGTGGGCATCTGCATGGTCACGATGATCCAGCACTTGCCGACGGGAAACAAAAGCGGCATCGACAAGTTTCTCTTTGGCCAGGCGGCAGCCATCAGCGAAGGCGACGTCAAGTTGATGGGTATTGTTACCTTGTTGTCGGTGGCCGTGGTTTTATTTTTCTACAAGGAACTGCTCATCACCAGTTTTGACGCAGGGTTCGCGCGTGCGGCGGGATTTCCGGTGCAACTTATCCACTACACACTCATGTTGCTGCTGGCCTTTTCGGTCGTCATTTCCCTGCAGGCGGTGGGGGTGGTGCTGGTTTCGGCCATGCTTATCACGCCGGCCGCCGCCGCCTATTTGCTGACCGACCGCATGCATCGAATGCTGCTGCTGGCGGCGGGCTTTGGCATGCTGGCGGGCACCTCGCGCGCGTTTTTTTCGTTTTTGGGGCCGAGTCTGCCGACGGGCCCATTCATGGTTTTAGGAGCGAGCGTCGTGTTCGCGCTGGCCTTTTTCTTCGGCCCTCGGCACGGGGTGGTCATGAAATGGTGGCACCACCGCTCCCGCGCCGATCGCGTGCAGCGGGAGAACACGCTGAAATCCATTTATCATGTGCTTGAGGGGCGTGAGTTCAAGGGCGAAGGGGTGTCGCTTCGTGAGTTGGCTGATCGCCGTCGCGAAACCATTGAGGAGGTCCAGACGCAGGCGAAGGACCTGAAAAGACAGGGGCTTGCGACGCTTCATGAGGAGGGCAATTTGATTTTCCTTACGCCGGACGGATGGCTTCGGGCCTGTTCCATCGTGCGCAATCATCGTCTTTGGGAACTATACCTGACCAATGCCGCGCAGATCGCCGCCGATCACGTCCATGAGGATGCGGAAAAAATCGAGCACGTCCTTGGCGAGGAAGTGGTTCGGGAATTGGAGCGGCGCCTGCAATACGCCACCAAGGATCCGCACGGACGCCCGATTCCCAGCATTGAGGACATCCAACGAGGCTTGGCTGGATTGTCGCGCCGAGAAGATTTGGTCGGTTATGGAAAACGATCATGAACAGCCTGGTTCCACCTTTTGACTTGCAGCAATTTTTCCTCGGGCCATGGAATGGTGATGTGGCCGGAAGCAATTTCTGGATTGTGCTGATGGGGTTTCTGGTGACCACAGCCTGTGGGTTGGTGGGGAATTATCTGATTCTGCGCCGCATGGCACTGGTGGGTGACGCCATCAGCCACAGTGTATTACCCGGAATCGCCATCGCGTTTTTAATTTCCCAGAACCGCGGCACACTTTCGATGTTTCTCGGGGCGCTGGCAGCGGGGATTGTCACAACGGTGATCATTGAGGTGATTCATAAGAAAACGCGGGTGAAGCAGGACGCGGCAATCGGCATCGCCTTTACCAGCCTTTTTGCCATCGGCGTAATCCTCATCAGCATTTACACGTCGCAAGTGGATTTGGATCAGGAGTGTGTTTTATACGGGGAAATTGCGTTTGTGCCCATTGAGCCTCCGGTGAAATTTGGCGGCGTTGTTTTGGGCCCCTTGCCGGTGGTGCGAATGGGCATTGTGGCCGCATTGACGATTCTGTTGATCTGGGTGTTCTACAAGGAATTGCTCGTCAGCTCCTTTGACCCGGGACTGGCACTGTCTCTGGGCATCAATGCCACGCTGGTTCATTACGCGCTGATGAGTTGGCTGTCGGTCGTGGTGGTCAGCGCCTTTGAATCGGTGGGAGCGATCCTCGTCATCGCCATGCTCATTTTACCGGGAGCGACGGCGTCCCTGCTCTCGGACCGTTTGCCGGTCATCATGGGGATGACAGTGGTTCACGCCGCGCTGAGTTCGATTCTTGGGGTGCATCTGGCCACGTGGCTGAATTGTTCTTCGGCGGGCGCCATGGTGGTCATGGCGTCTGTGTTATTCACGCTGGCGTGGATTTTCAGTCCTCACGACGGGCTGATTCGACGCTTTGTTTTCCGGCGGTTTTTAAGGCATGAAGCGCCTGCGGTGGCGGAAATTTCTTAGAGCCTGTCTGAAAATTCCGTGGGCGTCCTGTTTTCGAGGAAAAGGTTGGATGGCAAGGCGTGACGAGGGAGCATAGCCGCAGAGCTCTGTGACCGAGGAGCAACGCGGCCAGACGACGTTTTCCTCGAAAACCCTCCGGGCGGCGGTTCTTTTGCCTGTGGCCTGCGTTGGCTCGGCCGTTACAGCCCACTGCGGGGATGCTCCGGCCTCGCCGCCTTGGCCACAGCCAAAACTCCTCGCCGCAGGACCCCGCGCAATTT
>CALJZV010000037.1 GCA_937983475.1 uncultured Verrucomicrobiales bacterium | reverse complement strand
CGCTGCTCACCGCCCTGCAGGCCCACTGGTACTGGCATTACTTCCAGCAGAACAAATGGCGATTCATGCAGCGGACGGCCACCGCCGAGGCGCCGGGCAAGGATTTCACCACCTGGGATCTGCCACGCTTGTTTGCCGAGATTGACAAGAAGTTCACCGAGGCCCTGGCGGCGGATGCCCTGCTCAAGAAAACGCCCGTGTCGGCCTTCAATGATGTGCTGCAAAAGGGAAACATGCCCGACAGTTACCGCCCGACGCTTTATGATTTCATCGCGCACGAGGCCTTGGGGTTCTACACCTCCGGGGAACAGGCTGCTGCCAAGCCGCAGGACGCCTTTGAGGTTTCGGCCCAGTCGCCCATTTTCGACGACGCGGCTTCATTTATCTCATGGCAAATTGAAACGCCCGACAGCAACTCGCCAGTGTACAAGGCGCTTTTGCTCCATCAGGAGTTGATGCAGTTCCACCGGGATGACGAGGACAAGTCGGCCTTCCTGGATGTCAACCTCACGCGGCTGATTTACGGAAAAAACATCGCCCATGGCGAAGAGAAAACCGAGCGGTTCAAGGAAGCCCTGGAGCGTTTCGCCAGGGAAAATGCCGGCCATGAGCTGTACTCAATGGCCCAATATCATCTGGCCACCGTGTCGCGGGACGCGGGCGATCTGGTGAAGGCGCGGAGCATCGCCGCTCTTGGCGTCGAGGCCTTTCCCAGAAGCGTCGGTGCGGGCCAGTGTCGCGGCCTTATCTCCAGCATCGAAAGCAAATCGGCCAGCATCTCGACCGAGCGGGTCTGGAACAGTCCCGCGCCGTCCATCCGGGTGAATTACAAGAATGTGGAGGCCGTGTATTTCCGCGCCATTCCCTACGACTGGGAATCATTCCTCGACAAGCCCTACAGGCGTCCGGAGCACCTCGACTACGACATGCGCGACGAGATCATGAAGCTCAAGCCGGTTCTCGAATGGACGCACAAGCTGCCCGCCACGCCGGATTACCAGCACCGCACCGAGCCGATTCCCGCGCCACTCAAACTGAAGGCCGGCTTTTATTTCATCATAAGCAGCCACAACCCGGAGTTCTCCAGGGAGGACAACCAAGTTTCCATCACCGATGTCTGGGTGAGCGACCTGGCGCTGGTCATCCGTTCGCGCGTGGGCATTTTTGAGGGGTTCGTTCTGGAGGCCAATTCCGGCGAACCGGTTCACGGCGCAACCGTGGACGTCTGGTATCTGGATCATCGAACCGGGAAAAACGTGCCCCAGCCCTCAGTCAAGACCGACGACCAGGGTTTCTTTTCGTTCAAGGCGGAGCAAAATCGCAGTTACATCCTTCGCGCCCGCCACAACGGCCAGGAATTGGCCTCGCCGCACGAGCATTATTCCCATTACTGGAACCGCCATTTGCACCATGAGCAGACCGTATTCTTCACAGACCGCGCCATTTACCGCCCGGGACAAATCGTTCACTACAAAGGCATCTGCCTGCGTGCCGACCAGGAGAAGAACAATTACAGCGTCATCCCCGCGCGGAACGTGACGGTGGTATTCGAGGACAGCAACGGAAAGGAAATTGAACGGCAGGAGCGACGCGTCAATGACTTTGGGTCCTTTTCAGGAAGCTTCACCGCGCCGCGCGACCGGCTGATGGGGCAAATGCAAATCCGCATGATGTCCGGACCGTCCGGCGCCACCGCGCTCCGTGTGGAGGAATACAAGCGGCCCAAATTCCAGGTGACCCTCGATGCTCCCAAGACCGCGCCCAAGCTGAACGACAAGGTGACGTTGAAGGGCCACGCGATGGCCTACACGGGAGCGGCGATTGATGACGCGCAGGTCAAGTATCGCATCGTGCGCGAAGTGCGCATGCCGTGGTGGTGGGGCTGGTATGGGTGGCATCGCGGCGGTTGGTCAGGCGGGGGGCACGGTTCCAGCCAGGAAATTGCCCACGGCACACTTCGCACCGGCGTGGATGGAGGCTTCACCGTGGAATTCACAGCCAAGCCCGACCTGTCCATCCCTGAGCAAAATGAGCCGAC
>CALJZV010000036.1 GCA_937983475.1 uncultured Verrucomicrobiales bacterium | reverse complement strand
TCAAAACCCAGCTCGCGCCGGATCTTCTCAATCGAAGCCGCCGAGTGTTTGATGTCCCCGGCTCGCTCCGGGCCGAAGTTCGGCTCCATCCGAAGCCCCGCGATCTCGCACAGCCAGCTCCAAATATCGAGCAGCGTGACGCTTTCGCCGGTGCCAACATTGAAGGCTGTTCCCCGCTGGGGCTGGCTTGCGTTCATCGCCAGCACGTTGGCCTCGGCGATGTTGCTCACCTCGACAAAATCGCGCGTCTGCAGGCCGTCGCCAAAAATCGTGGGCGCAATCCGCTCCCGCAGGCATTTGAGGAAAATGGAAATCACGCCCGAGTAGGGGCTGGACGGATCCTGGCGCGGCCCAAACACGTTGAAATACCGCAGGCAAACGGTGTCCAGGTCCGGGTGCAGTCCGGAAAAAACGCGGCAATAGCCTTCGCCGGTCAATTTGCTCAAGGCATACGGGTTGAGCGGCGCGGGCGACTGGTCTTCGAGATTTTTTGGAGCGCTGGAGTTGCCGTAAATTGCGGACGAACTGGTGAAGACCACCCGGCGCACCCCGGCGCGCTGCGCGGCGTCCAGAACCGTCAGCGTGGCCACTTCGCCAGCCTTTTGATTGAGCAGCGGCTCGCGGATGGAGCGCGGCACCGAGGGCATGGCCGCCAAGTGAAACACGCCTTCAACGCCCTTCATGGCCCGGTCCACCGTTGAAGCATCGGCGGCGTCGCCTTCGATCAATTCAAGCTTCCCGGCCACAGAATCCAGATTTTGCCGATGACCGGTGGACAGATTGTCCAGCACGCGGACGGTGTGTCCGTCGCGAATCAACCGTTCAACCAGATGCGAGCCGATGAAACCCGCCCCGCCTGTGACAAGATAGTTAGCCATGCGTTCGTGAGCGGAAGAAAACATAGCCAACGGCCTTGTGCCAATGAATTTTCCCCGGAATTCAACAGCCTTTTTTCCATAAGACCCGCGGCCGCCTGCGGCGAAACGTAGCCGGGCCACAACCCATTTGCCGGCTGAACACGCGGCTGAAATACGCCCGGTTGGGAAAGCCCAACTCCTCGGCAATCTGTTCAATGCTCGCCCGCGACAAGATCAACCGTTGGCAGGCAAGTTTGATCCGGTTTTGCGACACATATTCCGCGGGCGACATTCCGGTGTGCGCCTTGAACCAGCGGATAAATTGACCAACACTCATTCCCGCCCGCCGGGCCAAAACCGGCTCGGACAAATCGTCGCCCGGATGATTCTGAATGTGGCCTAAGAGGTCGTATATTTTCTCCGGCCAGGTCTGATGATGCGCTTCGCCAAGGCGGGCAAAAAGGGCATGAAGCAAGGAATAGGACAGGTGATACAGGCGCTTCAAACGAAGGGGATCACTCGTCTCCCCATGAACTTCTCGAAGCTGGTTGAACAAGGAGCGCATCAGCGGATCCGGCGCCACTTCAAGCGGCTGTTTCGCATCCATCACAAACTCGCGCGTTAATGAGAAGTGCAACCACAAATGAGGCGGTTCTGCGGGACCATGCCCGTCGAATTTCACCTGTTCAGGCAAAACAAGAATCACCTCCGGAGCCAGCGCAATGCGCCTGCCCGCATGCACGATGTGGTTGCCGGGCGCAAAATTGTAAATCAGCCGCCAGAACGGACTCTGCACATTGCGGTGATGCCAGTTGGCACAGCGCGGCACAAAGCCGCACTCATGCACAATAAAAGAGCTGGCACCCACCTGTGCCGATTGGGACAGATCCACTCCGGCCACCGTGTGGGGATTCAAATAACGCTTGCCCGGCGCAATTTCACTGACTGCTCCGCCAGAAGGCCGGATCGGCTTGTGAACAGTTTTAGACACAATGCAAATCCAATCAGATTCGCGATTTACGCGCAATTCTGTTCAGAAACACCGCATCTGAAATCAATTAATCACAAAAGGACACAAACAAGCCACGAAGAGACATAGACGCAGGAACGCGAAATGCCTACTAGTTAATCAATGCCCGCGCGCTGCGTTCATTGCAACACATCCACTCCGCATTGGCGCTGCCTGTTGCTGGCGCTGATACTGGTGATTCCAGCCGCGTTTGGCGATACGCCCCTGCCTAAAACGATCGTGTTCAACCGGGACATCCGGCCAATTCTTTCGGAAAATTGTTTTCATTGTCACGGCCCGGACCGCAACACCCGCAAAGCCGGCCTGCGGCTGGACGTCGAGGCGGAGGCGCTCAAGGACCTCGGCGGCTACCGCGCGCTGGTGCCGGGCAAACCGGATCAAAGCGAATTGTTCCAGCGCATCACGACCTTGGACGAGGACGACCTGATGCCTCCGCCCAAATCGGGACTGAAACTGACCTCGCGAGAAAAAGAATTGCTCCGCCGCTGGATTGAGCAGGGCGCAACGTGGCAGGCCCACTGGTCCTTTCTGCCGCCCGTAAGCGCGCCACCGCCCAAAACCAACCTTAAGAAATGGGCGCGGAACCCCATGGACCAGTTCGTTCTCGCGCGCCTTGAGCAAGAGGGGTTGAAACCTTCTCCGGAGGCGGATCGCACCACGCTCATTCGCCGGGTGACATTGGATTTGACCGGCCTGCCGCCCAAGCCAAGCGAAGTTGAAGCGTTCCTGAAGGACAAGTCGCCCAAGGCCTACGAGAAGGTGGTCGAGCGGTTGCTACAGGCACCGCACTACGGCGAGCGCATGGCGCTTCCCTGGCTGGATGCGGCGCGATACGCCGACACCCACGGTTATCAAAAGGACAATGAACGGTCCATGTGGGCCTGGCGCGACTGGGTCATCCAGTCTTTCAACGACAACATGCCATTCGATCTGTTCACCATTGAGCAACTGGCGGGCGATTTGTTGCCCAATGCCACGCTGTCTCAAAAAATCGCCACCGGATTCAACCGCAACCACCGCATCAACGCCGAGGCCGGCTCCATCGAGGAGGAGTTCCTTGCCGAATACGCCGCCGACCGCGTGGATACCACTTCCATGGTGTGGTTGGGGCTGACGGTCGCCTGCGCGCGCTGCCACGATCACAAGTTTGACCCCATTTCTCAGAAGGATTACTACCGACTCTTTGCCTTCTTCAACAACGTGGCCGAAAAGGGTGTGGACGGCGTGGGCCCCAGCCCGGCCCCGCAACTGGCCGTGCCCCTGCCCGGCTATGAGAATGCCATCGCGCGGGCCGAAAAGCGGCTGGCTGAGCTGACCGACCAATGGCAAGCCAGTCCGGAATCGCTCCACACCGAGCGTACTCGCTGGGAAAAGGAACTTTCGGGAAAAATAAGCGGCGTGAATGGAACACCCGTGTGGAGCCTGGCCAGTCCGACGGAAATTGTCTCAGCGGAGGGGACGAAATTCGAGCGACTGGAGGACCTGTCCATTCTCGGTCATGGCCCCAATCCGCTCAATGACGTCCATACGGTGACCATCCCGTTTGACGACGGCACGCTCAACGCCGTTCGGCTGGAGGCGCTGACGCATGAGAGCCACGAGAACGGAAGTTTGGCGCGCAGTTTCGACGGCAACTTTGTGCTCTCGGGGTTCGAAGTGGAACTGGTTCCATCCAATGCGCCACCGCAACGCGCCGTCATCGGTTCGGCCGTTGCGGATTATTCACAGCCCCACTGGCCGGTGACCGCTGCGATTGACGACGACCACAACAACGGCTGGGCAGTGGACGGCGGCACAAAGCGCGAGAACCGCACCGCTTTATTTATTCTAAAGGAATCATTATCCGGTTCGCCGGGCGCAGTGTTGAAGGTGCGCCTGCGTTACCAGTCCAAGGAGGAACAAAGCATCATCGGGCGTTTCCGGCTGGCCACCATCAGCCATTCCAATCCCAGCCTGGAAATAAATGAAGCCCTGCCGGCGACTGTGATTGCCGCGTTGAAAACCTCGCCAACCCGCCGCACGGAGGCGCAACACGAAGCCATTGACGCGCATTTCCGCGCCGTGGCGCCGGTATTGGCCCCAGTGCGAGCGAAGGTTTTGGCCGCCCGTGAAGAACTTGCGAAACTGCGCCGCGCTTCCGTCACCAGCGTCATGGTGATGCAGGAACTGGAGCAGCCGCGCGAGACGTTCATCCTGGAACGCGGGCTTTACGACAAGCACGGGGAAGCGGTCACTCCCGGAGTCCCCTCAAGCCTGCCTGCGCTGAAAACCAGCTCCCGGGCGACACGGCTTGATTTTGCCCGCTGGCTGGTTTCTCCGGAAAATCCACTCACAGCCCGCGTGGCTGTGAATCGTTTCTGGCAAATGTATTTCGGCACAGGCCTGGTCAAAACCGCGGAAGACTTCGGCACCCAGGGCGAATGGCCCAGTCATCCGGAGCTTCTGGACTGGCTGGCCACCGAGTTCATCCGGTCCGGCTGGGACGTGAAGGCGATGCAGCGATTGATTGTCACCAGCGCCACCTATCGCCAGTCGTCCAGGGTGTCGGCGGAATTGCTGGAGCGTGACCCGGAAAACCGCCTGCTGGCGCGCGGCCCCCGCCTGCGGCTGCCTGCGCAATTCATCCGTGACCAGGCCCTCGCAGCCACCGGGCTGCTGGTGCCAAAGATTGGCGGGCCACCCGTCAAGCCCTACCAACCCGAGGGAATCTGGTCGGCGGTCGCGGGCATCAACAGCAACACGACAAAGTATCATCAGGACACCGGCGAAAAACTGTACCGGCGCAGCCTATACACGTTTTGGAAGCGGGCCGTGCCGCCTCCCAACATGATGGTGTTTGACGCCGCCGACCGCGAAGTGTGCAGCGTGCAACGCAAGGTCACCAACACGCCGCTGCAAGCACTCACCCTGCTCAACGACGTGATGTTTGTTGAAGCCGCTCGCGCATTGGCCGAGCAAATCCTGTCGCAACCCAATCGGTCCACCGAGCAACGCATTCAGAACGCCTGGAGCCGCGTCCTGGCGCGAAAGCCTTCCATAGGCGAATTAAACCAATTGACCCGCGGTTTCGCGGATTACCAGTCGCATTTCCGCCAATCTCCCGAGGCGGCAATGCAACTGATTGAAACCGGCGAATCGGTCGCCAATCCCCATCTTGATCCCACGACGCTGGCGGCATGGACCACCGTGGCCGCAGTCATCCTGAATCTCGACGAAACGCTCACCAAGGAATAAGCCATGCATCCGCTTGATGAACACGCCCTGCTGCTGACGCGCCGCCAGTTCTTCGGCAAATCCGCCACCGGTCTGGGCGTGGCAGCCCTGGCGTCGCTTCTGGGACGCGGATTTTTGCGCGCTGAAGACGCCGCCGCAGCCGCAGCTCCCCATTTCACGCCGAAGGCCAAGCGCGTCATTTACCTGTTCCAATCCGGCGGCCCCTCGCAGATGGATTTATTTGATTACAAGCCGGGCATGGCGAAGTTTTTTGACCAGGATTTGCCGGACTCCGTGCGCATGGGCCAGCGCATCACCACCATGACGTCCGGGCAGAGCCGTTTTCCCATCGCGCCCTCCATTTTCAATTTCCAGCAGCATGGCAAGTCAGGCGCATGGGTGAGCGAGCTGATGCCCCACACGGCCCGCATTGTGGACGACCTGTGCTTCATCAAGTCCATGCACACCGAGGCCATCAATCACGACCCGGCGATCACCTTCTTCCAAACCGGCTCGCAGCAGCCGGGCCGACCCAGTATCGGCTCATGGCTTTCCTACGGGCTGGGCAGCGAGAACAGCGATCTGCCCGCCTTTGTGGTGATGCTCTCCCGGGGCAGCGGCAGGCCCAACTGCCAGCCGCTCTATGACCGGCTGTGGGGCAGTGGCTTTTTGCC
>CALJZV010000035.1 GCA_937983475.1 uncultured Verrucomicrobiales bacterium | reverse complement strand
TGGTTCACCGCCATGCCGCCCACAACCACGTAGCGCGCCCCGCTCTCGTTCAAGGCGCGGCACAGGCGAACAAGATCTATTTGACGGGGAGGCCGCGGCGGAGGGAGTTCTGCATTTTCCATGCGTTGAATTCTTCGAAGGTTTTGAAGCGAAACACACCCTTGGGACTGACACCACAGCCAAGCAATTGATGCGCGGTGCGTTGCAGGCGGTCAAAGCGGACACCGGGGTCCGGCAGATTTCGGCCACCAACAATTTTCATTTTGCCCTTCACGCCTTGAAGTTACCACAGCCGGACAAACGCAGGCAACCGTTGGTCCGGTGCATGTGCATGACCTCCAGCAACCCTTTTGCACCTGCTCGGCGTGGATCACACCCGGTTGACCTACCGCTTTCAGGGACGCCGCTTCCGGCTGACCGATGTCCATGGCCACATCGTGCGGCCGATACTGACATGAACGGTAACATTGAGAGAGAACATCTGCGGCGGGATGTAACCGGGAGCAAAATGAGCGGTGGCAGGACGCGTCGCTCCGCGCAAGGCTGGGGTTAAACAGCCGTTACTGGGGCGCGGTTTCTTCCGTGGCTGGGGCGTTCGAGGCCTGGAAAGATTCACGAAGTTTGAGACGCTGCTCATCCAGCGCATCCAACTGGCGACAGGCGGATTTTTTGAGCAGTTGCGGACTGGGCGGCGGCTGGTTTTTAAACGTGGAACGCGGCGGGGAATTCTTCTGTTCCAAATAGCCTTCGATCACGCTGCGGTAGCCGTCCACCAGCGGCAACAGATCGGGTTGGGCCCGCATGCGCAGGGCCTGGAGCTGCACGGCGGCTTTGCGCAGGGCGGTTTCCTGTCGGACAGGGTCCCATTCGGTTATAATTTCCTGCAAGGACAACTGCGCGGCGACGGGCAGGCGGCCTGATTCGAGGTGAATCTGCACCGGCACGTCCAGAGCGGCCTTTAATTTCTGCCAGCTTTCCTCGATGGAAAATAGGCGGGCCGCGTCGCGGCCCACGAGGCCGGAGATGGTCAGCGCCCACCATTTTTCGACGTCCACCAGTTGGGTGAAGTGGTCCTGATAGGCTTTCAGGAAGGCGAATTGCCAGTTCTTGTGCTGGGGCAGCTCGGCCAGAAACCGCCGCATGCAGGCGCGGCCGTCCTTCAGGCGCAGCAGTTCATGGACAAAAAGTTGCGCGCTGTCCTGAAACAGCCCGGCGCGATCCGGAGGCAGCGTGCCCGGCCAGCTTATTTCCTCGAAAGAAAGGGGCATTTCGCGCGAAAACCGTTCGCGGAGCGCCACGGTAGGATCCAGTCCGACGCGCGGGGTGAGCAGTCGCAAATTCGGCTGCAAGGCCAGCAGTTCCACGCTGGCGGTCTCCATGTGCTTGATCCAGCCGGTCACCAGCCACGGGGGCAGTTCGGTCTGGCCCTCCATCGCGTTGCGGTTGGCCAATTCGTACAAAAGCGTTTCGAGGATCGCCCCGGTGAACCTCCGTGTCTCCATCTGGGCGGGCAATTCCACGGTGTAGATCCATCCGCGCACAAACCGCGTGGCAATCACGGTCATTTGGTCCTCTCCCAACCGGTCGTTGATGACCACGTGGATTTTGCGCCAGCCAGAGTCGGGCTCATGCAGTTCACGGAGCAGGAATTCCTTAATGCGCTCGCAGGAAACGGCCACGTGGTTGGGCTCCAACCGCAGGCGCTCCGCCCGGTTGGTGCCCTGCAAGCCGGCGCCAAACCAGAAGAGATGGCCTTGGCCCAGCGAAACGGACTGGACCGCGCTGCCAGCTTGGGGCACGCCCGCTCGCGCGCCGTGGACAATGAATTGGTCGGTGCGGCTGCGAACCGCGAAATAATCCTGCGCCCGCAGGTCCAAACCCGCCAGCAACGCGAGGAAAATGAGAATCCGCAGGTTCATCAAAAGGCTCACAGTGTAGCTTGGATGCGCCGGAATGGAAAAGGTTCAAAATGGATCGGGAGGCGAGGCTTTGCGGGTTGTTTATTCAGGCTTGCCCCCTCTGCGCCCCGGCCGGAACCACGCCATGCCGCAACCGGCCAGGGTGAGGAGGGAAATGATTATTCCCGCGTGAAATGACTGGTCCCGGTAAACCAGCCGGACGCGGTGGCGGCCCCCGGGAATTTCCAGTGCCTGGAAGGCGTGATTGGCTCTCCACAACGGCGCGGGCGTGTCACCGACAGACGCTTTCCACCAGCGGTAATAGGATTGGGCAATCACGACCCATCCGGGGGCGTCCGCCTCGGCATCGAACACCAGCTCATGCGCCGTGATCTTTTGGGGAACAATCCGAATGTTCGCCTGGTTGGTGGTCAAAACTGCGTCGCCAGCTTCAAGGGGGAGAAAGAGAGTTTTCCGCGGATCGAAGGAGGGGTCCAGCAGGCCGCGCAAGGTGGCTTTGCGGTCCGCAAACACCGGACTTTGCCCGGCAGTCACCAGCGGCAAATAATTGGTGCGCGCCATCCAGCCCATGGTTTTGCCGGGCTCGGTGACCTGGGAGACCCCCAGAAAATCCATGACCGGCCCATAGAGGCGGTTGGTCGCGTAGAGCAGGTTCTCAAATTGCGCGGCTTCGCGGATGTGAAGCGAAAAACTCCCGCTTACCTTTGGAATTCCGTCAATGAGGTTGCAGTTGCTGTAAAGGCCCAGTCGCTTGCGCATCGCGTCCTCCTCGGCCTTTTTGAAAAACTGCCGATGCAGTTTTGACTCCGCAATGGGCGACGTCATGGCCCGGGATTCGCCAAATTGCGGCGTCGAAGTCCACTCGCGCATCTGGCCAATGGGCTCATACACCCAGTGCGGCACCGTTGGGTTCTGCCGCGGCAGGTGTGTGGCCATGTCCAAAAAGACCAGCAGCAGCCCGGAAATTCCCAGTAGCCGCTGGATTCTGGGCCGAGTGGCTCTTTGCAGCCCCACAAAAATCAGCACGACTCCGACGAGCAGCGCGGCTCGGGAACAGCCGCTGATGAGCGTCTCCGGCCACAGATTGTAATCGCCGCTGTAGAGCGGGCGGAACCGTCCAAACCCGAGAATCACACCGATGACCGCCAGTGTGATTGCGGCACAACCCAACAGGCAGCGCCGCGCCTGAGCCGGTTCTGCGGAGCGCAGCGCCGCGATGCCAAACGCCGCCAGGAGCGGCAGCAGAAACACCACCAGCGCCACGAACTTCACCGGGTACCGGATAAAGCCGAAAATGGGCAGGGCCTTTTTCAGCCAGTCATACAGCAATGCCCTCTCGCCCATCGCAAACACCACCATGGCTGCGCACACAGCCGCCAGCAGCCACACCCGCCCCGACCGGACGCGCCAGACCGCCAGCATCGCCAGCGTCACTGTGGCGATTCCGGTGTAGTACGAACTGGTCCAGTATTGGTTGTATTGGAAGAAAACATTCTGGCTTTGGGAAAAGGTGAAAAACCTTGGGACAAAAAAATTCGCCGCGCCCCAAAGCGGCATCGGCCAGACGCCCGCGCCAAAATGGCGGTCTCGCTGGGAATGAGCCAGCATGTCGAGGAAGGGCAGCAATTGCGCCGCCGCCAGGCCCGTCGCCAAGGCCACCAGGAAAATAAACCGGCGAAGGATTCGGACCCGAGATTCCTTTTCAATCACGCATTCGCGCAACCAAAGCGTGCCCAACAGCACCCAGGTCAGGAAAATGATCTCGGGCGCGCCCGACAGCAACTGGACACCGGCCGCCAGCGCCGCGCGAACCAGGTCACGGGTTCCGCCACGCCACCCCTTATCCGCCAGCAACACCACCCAGGGCATCCAGCCGATGGCCGACACGTTGTTGGGCCATGCCAGTGAGTTCAGCGCCAGGCCATTCAGGGCGAACGCCAACCCCGCGAACGCCGCACCCAGGCGGCTTCCTGTCCACCGCCAGGCCAGGAAATACATGCCCATACCGCCGACAAACAGGTGCAGCAGGCAGAACAAGCCCAGGGACAGCGACAGCGGCAACAGCAGATACACCAGTGAAAGAGGGTAAAGCGTGATGGTGTTCCACTGCGCTAGGAACGGCAGGCCGCAGTTGCTCAGCGGATTCCACAGTGGCATTTCGCCGCGCCAAAAGCTGTCGCGATGATGGTTCGCCCACGCGTAACCGAAAATTTGGAAATCCCGGTAGTAAAAGGTCCTTGAGCCCAGCACCACGTCCGGATACAGGGCAACGATAAACACCGCAAGGAGCGCCGCAAACCGGCGCGGCGTCAACCAAGCATCCGCCTCGTGGGCAAGTTCATGTTTCATTAAAAAGCCGCCCGAGCCGCGCTGCTCAACCTGTTTGCCTTGTCCGTTGGCTCCCGGCTCCGGTCGCTGGTGATTATGAATGTCCGCCTGTTCATGTAAAGACTGCGGCGGAATGACGCCGTGGCCGGGATGGTTTTTCACTTTTTCATTGTCGGGGAACTTTCCCTTGACAGGTCCGGATCAAACGAGTGTCATTCCGCCCAATGTCGGCCCCCCTTTGCAACCGGAAGCTACGGCTTTGCAGGCCTGTGTCATGAGTGCGAAAAAAATAAACATTGCGATTATCGGGCTGGGATTTGGCGCGGAATTCATCCCCATTTACCAGCGGCATCCTCACGCCAACCTTTACGCCATCTGCCAGCGAAATGAGCAGAAGCTCAACCAGATCGGCGACGCCTTCGGCATTGAAAAGCGTTACACCAGTTACGACGAACTCCTGAAGGACCCGGCGATCGACGCCGTCCACATCAACACGCCCATTCCCGACCACGGGCCGCAGTCCATCAAGGCGCTCAAGGCCGGCAAGCATGTCGCCTGCACCGTGCCGATGGCCACCAGCATCGAGGATTGCAAAAAGATCGTCGAACTGGTCAAGAAAACCGGCCTGACCTACATGATGATGGAAACCGTCGTTTACGCGCGGGAATACCTCTTCATGAAGGAACTGCTCGACGCGGGCAAGCTGGGCAAGCTGCAATTTGTCCAGGCCAGCCACCAGCAGGACATGGACGGCTGGCCCAATTACTGGCCGGGGCTGCCCCCCATGTGGTACGCCACCCATTGCGTGGGGCCGGTCGCCGGGTTGATCGGCAAGCCCGCCGAATACGTGAGCTGCTTCGGCTCGGGCACCATCCGCAAGGAGCTTGTGGCGAAATATAAGTCTCCCTTCGCCGTCGAAACCGCGCACATCAAATTCAAGGGAACCGATGTCAGCGCCCGCATCATCCGCTCACTTTTCGACACCGCCCGGCAATATCGCGAAAGCATCGACGTTTATGGCAGCAAAGCCTCGGTGGAATGGCCGCTCATTGAGCACCAGCCGCTGGTGATGCACACCGCCAAGCTGCCGGAGCCGAAAATTCCCAAGCTGGTCAAGGCGCCCGACTACGCCAAGCGGCTGCCCAAGGGCATCGCGCCCTTCACGACCAAGGGCGTCTATGACCTGGGCAAGAAGACGCATCTGAGCTTCACCCAGGGCGCGGGCCATGGCGGGTCGCATCCGCACCTGGCGCATGAATTTGTGATGGCTTTGGTGGAAAAGCGCCAGCCGTTCCCCAACGCCAGGCAATCGGCCAACTGGACCTGCGTGGGCCTCTGCGCCCATCAGTCCGCGCTCAAGGGCGGCGCGATTGTCAAACTGCCCGCGTTTACGATTTAACTCCGGACACTCAAACCTGTTTCTCCTAAATTCCGTCAACTAACACTTAATTAACTATGTCAGCTAAAACTGAAGGTATCGCACCAAACGCCAGCCGGCTTCTGTGGGCTGGTTTCACTGCCATTCTTGCGGCCGGGGTCGGCTTTGCCATCCGCGGCGGCATTTTCGACAACTGGGGCAAGGAATTCGGCTTTACGGCCACCCAGTTGGGCGCCATCGGCGGCGCCGGGTTCACCGGTTTCTGCTTTGGGATCATCGGCGGCGGCGTGATTGCCGATAAAATCGGCTACGGCAAACTGGTCATCGCCGCCTTTGCGCTGCATGTGCTATCGGCTTTCGTGACCTTTGCCGCCTCAACCCCTGAAAACGCCTACATGTACCTCACTTGGGGCATGTTTATTTTCGCCTTTGCCAACGGCGTTTTGGAAGCGGTGGCCAATCCGCTGGTGGCGACGCTGTATCCGAACAATCGGACGCATTTCCTGAACATTCTTCACGCAAGCTGGCCACTGGGCATGATCTTTGGCGCCGTGGTGGGCTGGGTGCTGGACGACAAGATGAATGTCAGCTGGAAAGTGCAGCTTTCGCTCTATCTGCTCCCGACCCTGGTGTACGGCATCATGTTCTTCGGTCAAAAGTTTCCTAAGTCGGAAGCCTCCGAGAAAGGGGCCAGCCTCGGTGAGATGTTCAAGGACGTGGGTCTTTTGGGGGCGCTGGTGGTTTGCTACCTGTTGTCGCTGTTCTTTGCAGGCAACCTCGGCATGTCCAAGGCAGCGGCATACGGTTTGGCGGGCGCATTGCTGGTCGTGGTAGGTGTCATTACCAAAGGCTCCTTCGGATCTGTCCTTTTATTTGCGCTCTTTATCGCCCATGCCTTGGTCGGCGCTGTGGAACTGGGGACCGACGGTTGGATCCAAAACATCACCGGCAACCTGTTCACCTCTGAACAAGGCAAATTCTTATTTATCTATACCTCGGTCATCATGTTTTTACTCCGGTTTTGCGCGCACTGGATCGAGAAGAACCTCAAGATTTCGCCCGTGGGCCTGCTGTTGATCTGCTCGATTCTCGCGGTGGTTGGACTTCAAATGGCCAGCACCATGCAAACTTTCGCCATGGCGCTGATTGCCTTGGCCATCTACGCGGTGGGCAAAACCTTCTTATGGCCCAAGATACTGGCTGTGACATCGGACCGGTTTCCGCGCACCGGGGCCGTGGCCATCTCGATCATGGGTGGCATCGGCATGTTGTCTGCCGGCTTGATTGGCGGCCCCGGGCTGGGTTACTCCAAGGACCGTTTTGCCGCTGAAGAACTAAAGAGTTCCAATCCCGCCGTGTATGAGGAGGTCAAAGCCGAAAAAGGCTCCAAGTTCCTGTTCTTTGCGGAAATCCAGGCTATTGACGGCAAAAAGTTGGCCGAAGCTAAGGACGCCAAGGATCGCACCCCGGAGCAAAAGGCAATTGTTGCTGCAGACCAGACAGGTGACCGCAAAACGCTCAAAGCCGACTCGGCCATTCCTGCAGCGATGGCTGCGATTTACCTGCTGATCCTGCTCTACTTCAAATCCATCGGCGGCTACAAACCCGTGCATTTGGCCGGCACCACGGCGGCCAAGGCCGATTCGGGCGGGGAAAAAGTGTCCGCCTGATGGGTGCTTCTAATCAGAGGTTCATTTGATTCAAAGGCGGCCTTCGGGCCGCCTTTTTTGTCACTCCGACCGGGGCGGCCATCTGGTTCGCCCCCGGATTCTGCTCAAATATCCGTTTGCATTTGGCCGGAAGCGTGGTAGAAGAACTCGCCCGCAAAAATGGGGGCTAACGAAAGAAAGATTTCTGGCACGGCATCGCAGCCTTCGGGCCTCCAGCACCCTTGGCGGCAAACGTAATGTTCTCAAGCGCTTTGAGCGCGTTGCCTTGTTGAAGAAACGCAACCAGTGGAAGGATGGCGACCGCGTCACCGGCCTTCGCAAAACCAAGCCCGAGGCTTGATCGCTTGCTCTACTTTCGAAAGACGAAAGGCAACTCGCCGGCCTGATCCACATTGCGATTCGCCCCTTGGCCGTCGTCATTCGAAACCTTGAAAGTGCGACTTCAAAAATTTCTTTCCGAAGCGGGCGTGGCTTCCCGCCCCGCTTCGGAAAAACTCATTCTCGATGGGCGC
>CALJZV010000034.1 GCA_937983475.1 uncultured Verrucomicrobiales bacterium | reverse complement strand
CACCTTCCCTTTTATATTTTATTCGGACACCGGCGACGTGTCTTACTCGCAGATTCTCTACCGCGAAAACGCCAACACGCTCGCTCGCCTGCCCCATGACTTGCTCGCGGAGAATCCAGAAAAAATCCGCCAAGGCGTCGCTGACATCATCGCCCGCGAAGGCACGGACCTGAAACTGCGCAGCGTGAACAAGGAGCAATGGCGCATCGCCATCCTGCGCTCCGGCCAGGGCAAAAACGCGCGCGCCCTCTGGCTCGATTACGATTCAGGCGGCGCTCACGCCCATTGGGACGGCATGACCCTGGGACTGTTCGCGCACGGCCTGGATGTGCTGCCCGACTTCGGCTATCCGCCGGTGCAATACGGCGGATGGACCTCGCCCAAGGCCCGCTGGTACCTCGCCACTGCCGCGCACAACACCGTGACAGTGGACGGTAAAAACCAATCCGGCGGCGGCGGCGCCACGACACTTTGGGGCGATGGCGAGCAGTTTCACGGCATCCGCGCCTCGGCGCCGCAATTGATCCAAGGCGAACAATACGAGCGCACGGCCTGCCTGGTGGATGTCTCGGACAGCGAGTTTTACGTGGTGGATATATTCCGCGTCAAAGGCGGCTCCGACCACGCCAAGTTTGTCCATGGTCCGCCCGGCGCACTGGTCACAGACGGGCTGAAATTGCAGCCCGCCGAAGACTACGGCCACGGCACATTTACCCGGAACTTCCGGCGCGATTCCAAGCCTGCGCCCGGATGGAGCGCGACTTGGCGCGTGAACGATTGGAGAAACCTGTTGCCCGCGGACACGACGGTGAATTTGCGCCACACCGATTTGTCCGAAGGCATTGAGGCCCACACGGCGGAAGCGTGGTCGGTGCCCGGCTACTACACCAGCGATAAAAAGGAGCAATGGAACCCCAGCCTTGTGTTGCGGCGGCAGGGCGATGCGCCGTTGAAATCTACATTTGCGAGCATCCTGGAACCGTTTGCCCTGAACCCCTCCGTGGCCCGTGCCAACCGCGTTTCCATCTCACGACCCAACCAAAGCGCCGCCGCCACCCAACCTTCGGACATTGCCATCGAGCTTCAGATCAATGACGCCCGACGGGATTGGATCGTTTCTCTGGATGTAGAGGCATCGCCTTTGAAGCCGGAGGCCCTCTACGACCTCAATATGGGTTTCCTCAAAAGCAACGCCGAATTGCTGTGGGCGCGCCAGAAAGCGTCGGGAGAAATCGAAAGGCTGGCCCTTTGCCGCGGCAACAAAGTGGTGACTGGAGCGTTGTCTCTTGAATGCAATGCAACCGTGTCGTTTCTGGAAATTGCCTTCGAGGAAAATAAAGCCAGGGTCTTGTCCGGCAACAAGGACGCCATCCGAACGCTTCAATTCAAGGGACAACCAGTGCCGATAAAATAGTTTGCAGGGTGAAGTGGCGTCTATTCCCTCCGCAGCCAATCGAGCTTGACCTTGCGAATTCGCGTTCGGTTGAGGCCGCCAACGGATTTGTCGCTCATGTTTCCGGCGCAATAGCCCAGCAGCACCGCGTCCTCCACAAATTCCATCGCCGTGTAGCAGAACCAGCCGTTGGGATCGTCCTCAATCAGCTTGCGGTGCGGCCAGGTTTTGCCGCCGTCCTTGGAAATCGCCGCCACCAGCGGCGCGCGCTTGCCCTCGCCCGGATGCGGAAACTGACCCGAATGATCGTTGAACACCGCCAGCAGATCGGTGCTGCCCGGAATCCGCTCAATGGTCGCGGGGGACACGGGCGACCGCAGGGTGGTCGGCTCGGGCGCACTCCACGTCCGGCCCGCATCAGTGGACACGCAGCCATACTGATAAAGCTGGTCGGTGCGCGCCCAGGAAAAGAGCGAGCCGTCGGCCAATTCCACCACGCCCGGCTCCTGCAAGCCGGTTTTGGTCACCATCGGCAAGGCCCACCAGGTGTCGGATTCAACCCACGTTTTGCCCTCGTCGTCGGACAGATACCACAGCGCCACGGCGCGGCCGTCGAAGGGCGATTTGTTGCTCAGGCTTTTGGCCTTCATCCGGTGATAAGCCACCGGCACGACCAAACGCCCGGTCTGGAGTTGAATGACGCGGTCGTTGTTGAGCACAAAATAACCGGGCGCGTCCACCACCAATGTCGGCTTGGTCCAGGTCTGGGCCTCGTCATCGGAGAACTGCACCCACGGGCGGCTGTCGTGCAGGCCGTTTTTAATTATATAAAAGAACGCAATGCGTCCGCTTTTAAGCCGCAACAGCGAGACGCTCATCACGTTCATTTCGCCGGCATTTTTGACGATCACTTCCGGGGTTTGGCTCCAGGTCTCGCCCTTGTCATCGGAGTGGATGGACACAATGTGAGCCGGGCTGTGGTCGCCCTTGCCGCCGTAAAATTCGGTGTAAAAAAAGAGAATCCGCCCGGACTTGAGCTGAATGAAGTCGCCCTCGGATTTGCGCGGGTTTTCCTTCGTCGGCGAAAGGTCGGCGGCAACTTTGTTCTCAGCCAGAGCGGGACAGGCCAGGGCCCATCCCAGCACGGCAGCCATCAGGTAATTAAAAGAACTGCGGTTCATGGTGAACTGAGCAAACGGCTTTGCGAGGCTGCGGACAAGGCGAAATTCACCGCCAATCAAAACCTTTGCCTTCATCAGCGCTGATGTTTAATTTTGCCGCCTGT
>CALJZV010000033.1 GCA_937983475.1 uncultured Verrucomicrobiales bacterium | reverse complement strand
GGATGATCCGATCAACTCGCGATACATCGTCCGGATGCACCATGCTGAGGAATGTCTTGTATGTGGTGCCAGTCTCATGCGGTTCTAATCCATGAATGCGCCCGAGTTCATCGGAGCAAGTGAGGCGATTTTCCTCAATTACCCAAGACCAGCTTCCCATGTGGGCAATGCGTTGCGCGATAGAAAGACTTTTTTCACTTTGTCTGAGCGTCCGCTCAACTGCCTGAACCCGGTGTATCTGCTCGGCCAATTGTTTGTTGGCAGCCTCCGCTTCCCCGGACCGAATCTGTGCTTTCCTGGCAAACCTCATTGACACATTAAACAATAGGGCAATTGCGATTCCGCCGATGAGTATCACTGTGGCAAATGTGCCCAGGCTGATGCTCAGTTCGACCCTGGGAAGCGCCCGTATCGCCAGCAAAGCCTGCCAGAGACCCAGAGTGAAAGCTAAGACAAAACCGACCACGGCCATCGGCACCCAGAACGGAACCAAAAGCCTGGCCTCTTTGTCGCATTTCCATGCATGGAAAACCAGCCCCGCCCCGGTCAGAATAAAGCCCAGACTGGCATGCACGGCCATGCGTGTAAGTTGGCCCCAGCCAAAGGCCGTTGGAATACCAGCAAGGTAGCCCAACAGGGCCACCAGTCCCAAGGCCAAGGCAAGCGACGCAATCATGCCCGCAGCGGCGATACGCTTTCGATTAGCGCCACTTTGCCCTAACAGGATGACGGACAGTCCCGTCAACATGAAACACAGGGCGGTATTCGGCGCCATCCGGCCGGGCGAAGAAGTTTCGACGGTCACGTAAGCCTCCATCAGCAACGTGTCTATTTTAAGGTCAAAACCCCATATATATTCGATGAGGGTTAAAAACCCGACTCCCAAGACCACAGCCCCGCAAACCATTGATGCCTTTAATCGGTTAATAATCAAAAGACCCAACGCGATCCCGCAGATCAGAAAACACAGCGCGGTGTTGTACTGCATCGGAGCGAATGTTGGCGACAACTGCATGAGAAACGTGTTCCGCGTGTGCCACCCAAACATGACCACCCCTCCCACTATCGCGACCAGCACAGCACATGCGAGCGCCCCCCAATGAAATAGTTTTTGAATGTTTGCCGATTGCACCCGGTTCCTCCTGAATAATATCGCCTTAAATCTTGGTAATTCCAACGAACCCGATTCCCTGACTCCCTTTCTATAATAACACAGTTACGGGATTTTCCTGAAATGCCCTTTTCCTGCTGCATGGACAACCCTGTTTCTCGTTGTTAAGCTCGCCGCGGATAAGCCATGCATCGGTTCAGACAGAAATAAGCCATTAAATTCTCATGCCCACGCCTTCCACCATCGCTGTTCTCGGAACCTTGGACACCAAGGGTGAGGAACACGCCTTCGCCGCGGAACTCATTCGCCAACGCGGACACAGGGTTTTGATCCTGGATGCCGGATTGATGGGCGAGCCCACGCTCAAGCCCGACATTTCACGGCAGGAAATCCTTGCGGCTGCGGGACTGCGTTTGGAAGAAATCGTCGCGAAAAACGACCGTGGCGAAGCCGTTGCCGCCATGACCCAGGCCTCGCCGGTGATCCTGTCCAGACTGGCAGCTTCCGGCAAAATTAACGGCGTCATTTCCCTGGGCGGCGGCGGCGGGACGGCCATAGGCACGGCGGCCATGCGCGCCCTGCCCATCGGTTTTCCCAAGGTGATGGTGTCCACTCTGGCTGGCGGGAACACCTCGCAGTATATCGGCGCCACCGACATCGTGATGTTTCCGAGCATCGTGGACGTCGCCGGCATCAACCGCATTTCTCGGCGCATCCTCAGCCTGGCGGTTGGCGCCATCTGCGGCATGGTTGAGTCGGCTACAGAACCAACAACCGGCCAGGACAAGCCGTTGATTGTCGCCAGCATGTTTGGCAACACCACCGAATGCGTCCGTCAGGCCCGGGAGATTCTCGAGAAGGCCGGTTATGAAGTGCTCGTCTTTCATGCCACGGGTACGGGCGGTCGCGCGATGGAGTCACTCATCGCCAGCGGCATGATCAGCGGGGTGCTGGACGTCACTACGACCGAATGGGCCGATGAAGTGGCCGGCGGCTTCCTGAGCGCAGGCCCCACGCGGCTTGAGGCCGCTGCAAAGCATGGCGTGCCAGCGGTGATTGCGCCGGGTTGCTTGGACATGGTCAACTTCTTCGGGCCGGAATCCGTGCCGGCGCGGTTTTCAGGAAGGCGCTTCTACCAGCACAACCCGCAGGTCACCCTGATGCGGACCACGCCCGAGGAATGCCGGGAGATCGGAAAGCGCGTTGCCGAAAAAATAAACGGCTCCACCGGCCCGGTGGCGGTTTTGTTTCCCGGCAAAGGCATCAGCGTCATCAGCGCGCCAGGCCAGAAATTTCACGATCCGGAAGCGGACATGGACCTGCACAAAGCCTTGAAAAGCCACCTCCGCCGGGACATCGAATTCATTGAGCTCGATTGCAATATCAATGACCGCGCCTTTGCAGAAACCGCGGCGAACACCTTGTTGCGGTTGATTAAAAGCACATCGCCCCAGTAAGCGCGGTTCGCCTCAAACCACGAATTCCAGTTTCGGCACGGCGGGAATCAATTTGCGCTCGAACGCGAGAGTCAGGAACCGCCGGATGGCTTCGCGCCCCTTGTCGCCGTAATCGAGCGTCCAGTGGTTGACATACATGCCGACAAATTTATCCGCAAGGTCCTTGCCCATGTCGCGGGCAAATTGCAGCGCGTATTCCACCGCTTCGGGCCGATGATCCAGGCTGAACTGGATGCTTTGGGTGAGAATGTCAGCAATGGCTTTTCTCACTGGCGGATCAAACAGCTTGTGAATCACGTTGACACCCAGCGGCAATGGCAGTCCATCCTGCTCGCGGCCCCACCACACAGCAAGATCCTCGCAAACAACCAGGCCTTCCTGCTCGTAGGTGAGCTGGCCTTCATGGATGACCAGGCCAACATCCGCCGCCCCGCTTCGCACGGTTTGAAATATCTGGTCAAACGGCACCACGACGTAATCAAAATTCTCCGCGCGTAAATCCAGCCAAAGTTGCAGCGCCAGAAAGGCGCTGGTCATTGTGCCAGGCACCGCGATGGTTTTTTTGGAAATCTGCTCCCGGGTGAACATTTCCTTCGCCACCAGAATCGGCCCATAGCCGTCCCCCATGCTGGCGCCGCTGGGCAGCAGGGCATATTTGTCGCAAACGTACGCGTAGGCGTGAATGCTGATGGCCGAAATGTCCAGTTCGCCGCGCGTGGCCCGCATGTTCAGGGTCTGGATGTCCTGCAAAATATGCTGAAACTTGAAGCCGCTGGTCGGGATCAATTCCTTGGCCAGCGCGTAAAACATAAAGGCGTCATCCGGATCGGGCGAATGGCCAAGGGTCAATGTTTGCGGTTCCATGAGGCGCGGATTGTGGACGGCGAACTTGAGTTGTCGAATTAATTTCCTCCTTTAAGGAAATTATAAGGACGGTTTCTCGCGGTGCCACGAAGTGCTTTGCTCGTAGGCGTGGGCGATTTTGAGAATGGTTTCCTCGCCGAACGGTTTGCCCAGCAGTTGCAGCCCGATGGGCAGCTTCGGATTGGCCGTGAAGCCGCAGGGAATGCTGATGCCGCAGATGCCCGCCAGGTTGCAGGAGATGGTGAAGATGTCCGAGAGATACATTTGCAGAGGGTCGTCGGATTTTTCGCCTGCCTTGAATGCCGCCGTCGGCGTGGTCGGCGTCACGATGGCGTCCACCTGCTCGAACGCCTTCAAAAAGTCCTGGCGAATCAGAGTACGCACCTTCTGGGCACGCAGGTAATAGGCGTCGTAGTAGCCACTGCTCAACACGTAGGTTCCCAGAATGATGCGGCGCTTGACCTCCGCGCCAAAACCCGCGCCGCGCGTCTTGCTGTAAAGCTCGTTGGGGTCCGCGCCCTCCACGCGCTTGCCATACCGAATGCCGTCAAACCGCGCCAGGTTGGCGCTGGCCTCGGCGGTGGCCACGATGTAGTAGGTCGCCGTGGCGTAGTCGGTGTGCGGCAGCGAAATTTCCACAATTTCCGCCCCCAGCGAGGACAATTGCTTCACGGCGGCATCCACAGCGGCTTTCACTTCGGCATCCAGGCCGCCAACCATGTATTCCTTGGGCAGGCCAAGCTTGAGCCCCTTGATGTTTCCGGTGAGCGCGCTGGTGTAATCAGGCACCGGCTGCGGCACGCTTGTGGAGTCGCGTTGGTCATGGCCGCTGATGACATTGAGGAGCACCGCTGCATCGCGAACTTCCTTGGTAAACGGCCCGATTTGGTCCAAGGACGATGCAAAGGCCACCAGTCCGTAACGGGACACCCGGCCGTAGGTGGGCTTCAACCCAACGCATCCGCACAATGCCGCCGGCTGGCGAATCGAGCCGCCCGTGTCCGTGCCCAGCGTGGCAATGCATTCGTCAGCAGCCACGGCCGCGGCGGAACCGCCGGAGGAACCGCCGGGAATGCGCGTGATGTCCCATGGGTTGCGCGACGCGCCAAACGCAGAATTTTCCGTCGAGCTGCCCATGGCAAATTCGTCCATGTTCAGCCGCCCGAACACGATGGCGCCCGCGGCTTTTATTTTCTCAATGGCCGTGGCGTCGTAGGGCGAGACAAAGTCTCCCAAAATTTTCGACGCGCAATTCAGCGGCTGGTTTTTCACAGCCAGCACGTCCTTGATGCCGATTGGAATTCCCAGGAGCGGCTTTCGGGAGTGGGTGACGCCTGCGGACAATTCCTTGTCGGCCGCATCGGCCTGCGCCAATGCATCGCCGGCGTCGTGACTGATGAAAGCGCGAATCTGGCCATCCACGCGGGCAACCTGATCCAGGCAGGATTGCATGGCCTCGCGGGCGGAAACCTCGCGGAGGGCGAGTTTTTTGGAAAGCTCGGAAAGGGTCAGCGAGTTGAGCATAGTTCAGAGAAAGTGAACCGTCGGGTTATTCCACAATCTTGGGCACCATGAACAGCCCGTTGGCCTTGGCGGGCGCGTTGCGCAGCGCTTACTCGTTGGAAAGGCCCGGCCGGGCCTCATCCGCACGAAATACGTTGATCAACGGGACAGCATGAGAGGTCGGCTCGACATGCGTGACGTCCAGCTCTTTGAGTTTCTCCACATAGCTGAGAATGTTGTTCAACTGCTCACCGAGTTTTTTTTACTCGTCGTGCGTGCGAGCCAAGTGGGGGAAATTGGGAACATAGTTGACGTGCAAATCGTTTG
>CALJZV010000032.1 GCA_937983475.1 uncultured Verrucomicrobiales bacterium | reverse complement strand
GGGCGAGCAGTTTGCGGCGGTCCTCGCTGGCGCCGCGCTCGATGGGATTGCGAAAGACCTTCCGGAAACGCGTTTCGTCACCGAGGAAACCGGGCAGCAGGAAGTTGAACTGCGACCATAGTTCGCCCAGGTGATTTTCCATCGGCGTGCCGGTGAGGCAGAGGTGATGGCGCGCCTTCAACTGGCAGACAATTTGGGCGTATTTGGTCTTGGGGTTCTTGATGTATTGCGCCTCGTCCAGGACAACAAAATGAAACTGTTCCTTGAGAAGAACGGCCTCGTCGCGCGGCAGCAGCGGATACGACGTCACCACCAGGTCATAGTCGCGCAGTTTTTCAAAATGCTGCCTGCGGTCCAGCCCGTGCAGCACGAGCAGCTTGAGGCCGGGGGCGAAGCGCTCAGTTTCCTGGCGCCAATTGGTCATGAGGCTGGTGGGCGCGATGACCAGGCTCGGGCGGTCGGCGCGGCCGCTCTGTTTTTCGTGAAGCAAATGAGCGAGCGCCTGCACGGTTTTGCCCAGGCCCATGTCGTCGGCAAGTATGCCGCCCAAATTGTACTCGCGCAAAAATTGCAGCCAGTTGAGGCCCTCCCTTTGGTAGTCGCGCAAGGTGGCTTTTAATTGTTTTGGAGGCGCGACGGGCTTGATGCCGCTGAAGCTCCGCAGCTTGTCGCTCAACTGCTTCAATTCCTTGCCGCCCAGCCAGCGCCAGTTGGCCTCGCCAGCGATGCTGGACAACTCGGCGGCGCGCAGCCTGGACAGTTTGAGGCGTCCGCGTTTGTCGAGCGGCTCGGCGTCAAACAACTCCAGCAGCACGCCGAGCATGTCGCGCAACCGTTTGGCCGGGAAGGGGAGCAGGCGTCCGTCCGGGAGCCGGATGGGAAGTGTCTGCGTGTCGCTTATATTTGCGAGCGATTCAGCGTCCAGCAGGCGCGGCTGCGCTTGAAGCTGCTTCACCAGGAGCGGGAGCAGATTGATCTTTTCTCCGTCCACCTGAACGCCGATTTCCACTCCGAACCAGTCCAGCCCCGAGCCTTCGGCGTCAGCGTACCATTCCTGCGGCTCGGCGATGCGGAACTGGAAGCTCGGGTCCATGTCAATCCGCCAGCCCTCCTCGCGGAGCGTTGGAGCCACGTTCTGGATAAAATCAAACCACGCCGCGTCGTCGTAGAGAGTGAGGTCGTCTTTGTTTTTGCCGAAGTTATGGAAAAAAAAGACCGTCCGGGCTTCGCCAAAGCCCAGGCTCAGCAAAGTCGCGTGCAATTGCGCTTCGCCATGCCAATGCCGGTGAATGCGGACGAGCTTTCCGTTCTCGAACCGCTCGACCGGTTGGTGGCCCGGCTCCAGCGGAAGGCGCACGCCGCGATAGTCCACCTCGACCTGCGCGAGGTTGAACTGCCGGGGCACACTCTCCCTGGTGCTGTAATAATAGCCGTAGTTGACGGGCGCGGTCATGCTGTAAAGGCGGAGGCAGGGAATGGGTTTTTCGTTTTTAATGACCTCGACCTCCACGGGGCGTGGCGCGGGCAGCGGCGAAACAGCCCCGATCCGTGGCAGCGCGGTCTCCAGCAATGCCGCCTGCTCGGGATGCAGCACGGGCGCGGACAACCATGCGGCGGCGCAGGCGTCGGTCATGCCGGTGTCCAAAGGCCCGCAGGTCGCGGCGGCCTCGTCCACATACCACGGCGGCGACAACAGCAGCACGGCAGAGAGAGGCTCAGCCGATTCAAACGTGGGCGACTGCCGCCCTTTGGCGTCCATGACCCACGCGGGCCTGGCGGAGCGCGCCGGCCCCAGGGAGAGCGGCGGATGTTTTTTGCCGGTGCCGCGCCAGTGGCAGCGGCCTGTGGCGAGCAGTTCAGGCAGCAGCTCCGCGCCGTCCTTGCCCTTGAGCCTGGGCTGGTAAGCGCTCTGGCTTTCCTGCGCCAGAGCGATCTTGCGCGCCAGCAGGCGGTCCTCGTCGAGAATGAATCGAGCGGGCGGATAATTATTCAAAACATTGCCCAGATGATAGGCGCGGGCCTTGCCCCAATCGCCGGTTTTCAGCCGCCGCGCGACCGCGAACTCCAGCGCGACGACATTCCCCGGATAGGGTTTTAAAATGTAGAGAAGTCGCTCGGCGTCAGGCGAACTTTCCGGCGGTGCCTCGGCTTCCGGCGGCCGGGCGGCGGTTTCCAGACGCTCAAGCCACTGGCTCCACTCGCCCGGCAGCGCCGGCGCGGGAGGCGGGGGTGGAACCGGATCGGGGACCGCCGCCTCCGTCGGCAACAGGGTCAACTGCGACGGCGCGAAAAATGACTGCTCGTCCAAAACCGCGAGCAGCGCGGCGGCAACATGCTTGCAGTCGGCCACCATCGGGCAGGAGCAACTGTTTTCAATGTGCAGCCTCGATCCTTCGAGGAATACAGACGCATCCACCTCGTAGGGGCGCGAGCGGGATCCGCGCACGTTGGCGTACAGGGTCCAGCCGCCGTCCTCCGGATAAAACTCGCTTTTGACGACCCGGTTCTGGCGAAAATAAACACGGCCCTTTTGGAGTGTGCCGCTGTCCAAGGCGGCCTCAATGGCGCGGGAAAATTCCTGGGCGGTGAACGGAAGCATGGCCGCAAAGGATGGGGGAATCGGGCCCCCGGAAGTCAACGGCTTTTCTCCCGCTTCATCGCGGTTTTTGCGCGGTCAGAATCGAAGAGGCGAGTTCCACAAGTTCCCATCGGCGAATGGAAAGTTAAATTCAAAAGACTTGCGGACTTCGTCCTAGTCGACGTTTTTATTTTGCCGCAGGCGCGCAACGTAGGCTCCGTCCACGCCGTCGGTGAACGGAATCAGTTCGCGGTCGGTTTCCAGCGCGAAAGCGGGATGCTCGGAAAGGAACGCCTCCACGACTGAGCGGTTTTCCTCCGGCTCCAAACTGCACGTGCTGTACACCAGCACGCCGCCGGGTTGCAGGCGCGGGGCAGCCTGCCGAAGGATCTGAAGCTGGGTGTCGCGCAGCCGTTTAATTTCCTCGGGGCGCAGACGCCAGCGCAGGTCCAGCCGCCGCCGGAGCACCCCGGTGTTGGAGCAGGGGGCGTCCACAAGGATGCGGTCGAAGCGGCGCGTCGGGTTGGGAATCACTGTGTCGGGCGCGAGCGAGGTTTCCACGCAGGTGACGCCGAGCCGGACGGTGTTCTGGCGGATCAATTCAAGCCGGGCAGCCTGGCTGTCCTGCGCGATGACGGTGCCGCGGTTCTGGATGATCTGGGCGATGAAGGTGGATTTGCCGCCGGGCGCGGCGCAGAGGTCGAGCAGGGTTTGGTCGGGCCGCGGGTCGAGCAGGGAAACGGCCAGCAGCGTGCTGGGGTCCTGAATGTAGAACAAGCCGTCCTTGAAGCTTTTCAACGCGGCGAGCGGGCCGGGCAGGGCATCGAGTTGAAAGACCAGTTCATTTTCCACCCAGTCAAAGGCGCGCGGGGTGAACTGAACGCCCTCGTCGGCCCAGCGTTTCACCAGGGTTGCGGCATCGGCCTTGAGGGCGTTGCGCCGGGCGAATGTCGGCGGCGGCGTGTTGTTCCAGTCGAGCAGGCGGGCGGCGCGATCGGCGCCCCAGCGCTCCGTCCAGCGGGCGACCAGCCAGTCAGGATGAGAAAAGCCGGTGGCGGGCTCGGTCTGCTTGAGTTGATCTAGGAGTTGCCGGGTGGTTTCCTTTTCGCGAACGTAACCGCGCAGGACGGCGTTGATGAATCCGGCCTGACCGATGAAGCCGCGTTTCTTGGCCAGTTCGACGGTTTCATGAACGGCGGCGTGGTCGGGCACGCGGTCGAGCCAGAACAACTGGTAGAGGCCGAGGCGGAGCAAGACCTGAAGGCCGGGCCGCTGGGGTTTGCCGTAGGTTTTGCGGGCGATGAGCCAGTCGAGGGTCTTTTCCCAGCGCACGGCGCCGTAGGCCAGTTCCTGGCAAAGCGAGCGGTCCTGCGGCGAGAGGCGCGAGGGGCCCAACTCCTGTTCCAGGAGGGTTTCGACAAACTCGCCGCCGCCCTCACGTCGCATCAGAATGCGGGCGGCAATTTCTCTTGGTTTTTGAAAAATCACACTTTAATAATGACACTCGCCTCCGGACACGCGAGAATTTAACTTTTATTCTATGAGAGAAGAGTTCGAAAAATTAGCCGCCACAGGAAAGATCGAGTCCAAGCACATTGAGCCATTGGTGATGCTGACCGAAAGCGGCTACTGCACGCACCGGAGCTGGGGATTTGGAAAAATCACCACAGTGGACACGGTGTTCTCACGCTTCACAATTGATTTTCCCAACAAGCCGGGCCACCAGATGGATCTGTCCTTCGCGGCGGATTCGCTCAAGCCCATTCCCAAGGACCACATTCTGGCCCGCAAGGTTTCCGACCTCCAAGGGCTGCGCCAGATGGCCGCGCTCAATCACCTGGACCTCATCAAGCTGGTGCTCCAAAGCTACGAAGGCCGCGCCACCATCGACCAGATTCAGCAGGCGCTGGTGCCCGACGTGATTCAGGAAGACTGGAAGAAGTGGTGGGAAGTGGCCAAGAAGGAATTGAAAAAGAACGGGCATTTCCTGCTCCCGACCAAGAAGTCCGAGCCCATTGTTTACCAGACGCAGGAAATTTCCCTACAGGAACGCCTCATTGCCGATTTCAGGGCCGCCAAGGGATTGAAAAACCGCCTCACCGTGGCGCAGGAAATCCAGAAGAACTTCTCCGACATGACCGACAAAGAGGCGGCCGCGCGCGAAGTGTTTGCCACGCTCAACAGCGAGATCGGCACCCACCAGCGCACCCAGCCGTCTGTCGCCCTGGAGGCCATTTTTGTTCGCGACGACCTGCGCGCCGACTCCCAGCTTCCCGCCGCCGAGGGCGAAATCACCACCCAGACCATCTGGACGAGCGACGCCAAGCTCGGCCCCCTGTTGGAGCAACTGCCCGCCGCCAAGCATCGTCGCGCCTTGCAGTCGTTCCGCGAGGCCAATCCCAATCTCTGGCATGAAGCCCTGCTGCAAACGCTCAACAATGTCTCCGCCAAGCTGGCCGGCGAATTCGCCCATGCCTTGATTCAGGGCGGCAAAATGGACGCCCTCA
Source organism: uncultured Verrucomicrobiales bacterium (assembly GCA_937983475.1). GTDB lineage: Bacteria > Verrucomicrobiota > Verrucomicrobiia > Limisphaerales > JACDHS01 > CALJZV01. The sequence continues at coordinate 1,009 of CALJZV010000032.1, read as the reverse complement.
AGGAGACGCTCGCCCGCCTCATCAGCCAGCACCAGGCCAGCAGCGAACTGCTCCTCTGGCTGGCCCGCGAACGCACCGACGCCTCCGCCGACATTCTCGTGCCGGAAGGCTTCCGCGCCATGCTCACCGCAATGGAGCGCGACCAGTTCAACGAAAAGCGCTCCAACAAGCTGCGCGACTACATTCTCGACGACCAGAGCCTGTTGGTGGAGTTGATCGGCTCGGCCGACCTGGAGGTCATCAAGGATTTGACCCGCGCCCTGCAACTTTCGCCCTGCTTTGACGACATGGACAAGCGGTCCCTCCTGGCGCGCATCGTCAAGAGCTATCCCGCCGTGCAGTCCATGATTTCGGGCGAGCAAACCCGCCAGGAAGCCAACCTTCTGGTTTCCTGGGAGAGCCTGGAACGCCGCAAAAACGAATACAACGAGCTGGTGCAGAAGAAAATTCCCGCCAACTCCAAGGAAATTGCCATCGCCCGCAGCTACGGCGACCTGCGCGAAAACCACGAGTACAAGGCCGCCAAGGAAATGCAGAAGATTATCATGCGCCGCAAAGCCGAGCTGGAAACCCAGTTGGTTCGCGCCCGCGGCACCGATTTCCTCAATCCCCGCACCGATGTCGTCAGCCCCGGCACCAAGGCCGCCCTCACCGACCTGCAAACCAGCACCGCTGAAACCTATACGATTCTGGGCGCCTGGGATTCCGATCCCGAGCAAGGCGTGGTGAGCTACCTGTCTCCCCTGGCGCAGGCGCTGCTCAACAAGGCCGTCGGCGAGGAAGTCGAATACGACATGGACGGCCACAAGAAGCGCTACCGCGTCGAATCCATCGCCCCGGCGGTTTCCGCCCCCGTGGAGGCGTGAGATCAAGGGAACTTATTGTTCGTCAATACACGCCGCTTGGGAAGGGTGCTGAAAACAAAAGTATTATTCCACCTTCAATGAAAAATGGTTTCCTGGCCTTTTTGGCAACGTGCCTACTTGTCCTTCCGGCCTATGGCAAAGAT
>CALJZV010000031.1 GCA_937983475.1 uncultured Verrucomicrobiales bacterium | reverse complement strand
TCTAAGTGGCTCTGAACGACTTCTAAGTGGCTCTGAACGGCTTTTCGCGAAGCAACACCCAAGCAGCGAGAGCGGATGCCCCGATGGGAATGAAGGCAATGCCGTAAAGGAAGGCAAAGCGTCAGGTTGTGCAATCGGAGGGACGAGCTCCGCGAGTCCGACTTCTTTTCCGGGCGACGATTTGGGATTCGTGGAACTCATCCCTCCGGGATATGCACCCTCATCTCAGTAGCATCCGAAAGTTTGTGTTTGGGTCGTTGGTTTATGGTTTCTGTTCCTTTTGCTCCGGGACGAGCCCCAGAGCAAAAAATCGCTCGTCAAACAGGATCGCAAATTGGTTGGCCATTGCCCGGGCGCTTTTTGCCTCGAAAATAGGGCGCGGCCCCTGAAAATCCCCCAAGCAGGCATAAGAAACCAATGCCCGAATAAACAAACCGAGCAAAAGGAATGCGGAAACAAGGCTGGCCTTGATTCTGTCGGCCTGCATCATTTGCCGACATGGCTGGCCGGCAAGCATGTGACTGAGGCCATCCAGTTCCGCTCGCTTGAATTATTTGTTGTAGGCGTGAACAGCTTTGCAAAAGTAATTATGAAAACTGTCTTCACTCAGCCCGTTCATTTATCCAGAAGGCAATTCATGCGGCGCAGTCTGCTTGCGGCGGGCGCGCTGCCCTTGGCCGGCTCGATTGGCTTCGGGGACGCGCCGTTAAAATACAAGGCCGCTGTCATCGGGCACACCGGCCGGGGAAATTACGGCCACGAACTGGATTGGGTCTTCAACCATCGCCCCGACGTGCAGGTGGTGGCGGTGGCCGACCCGGACGCCGCCGGCCGCGCCAAAGCCGCCGCGCGGTGCAAGGCGCTGCGGCAATACGCCGATTACCGGGAGATGCTCGAAAAGGAAAAACCGCAACTGGTCAGTGTCGCGCCGCGCTGGACCGATCAGCATCATGCCATGGGGCGCGCGGCGTTGGGGGCCGGGGCGCATCTGGACATGGAAAAGCCCTTCACGGAGACGCTCGCGGAGGCCGACGACCTGCTGCAACTGGCGACCGCCAACAAATTAAAGATCGCCGTCGCGCACCAGATGCGGCTGCAGCCGAGCGTGGTGTTTATCAAAGCGCAGTTGCGCCAGCTCATCGGCGAGTTGCTGGAGATTCGCGCCCATGGAAAACAGGATCATCGCGCCGGCGGCGAGGACATGGTGGTGCTGGGCACGCATGTGTTTGACCTGATGCGCCATTTTGCCGGGGATCCGCTGTGGTGCAGCGCGCGCATTTTGCGCGAGGGCCGGGAAATCACCCGCGCCGATGCCCGGCAGGCCACCGAAAACATCGGCCCGGTGGCCGGAGATGAAATCACCGCGCAGTTCGCGTTCGAAAACGGCGTCAATGCCTCGTTCACCAGCCGCCGCAAGCTGCACGAGGTAGTCAGCCCGTGGGGCATGGAACTGATCGGCGACCAGGGAGCCATTCGGATCGTTCCGGACACCGCGCCCAAAGTGTTCATTTTAAAAACCTCTCCGCTGGACGACGCCGGTCAGGTTCGCCAATGGGTGCGCATCGAGGGCGATCCAGGGGCGAATCTGCCCAAGGCTGAACGCAACACAGCGACGGCCAACCTGCGCGTGGTCAATGAGTGGATTGCGGCGATTGAGGCGGATCGCCAGCCGGCCTGTAGCGGGTATAACGCGATGAAGGCGTTGGAAATGATCCTGGGCGTCTTTGAAGCCGGTTTGTCCCGGCAACGCGCGGTTTTTCCCTTGTCCAACCGCAGTCATCCGTTGGCGGAATGACGGAGTTTGTGCCACAATTTCCTCGTGAATTTGGATGGCAATCAACCGGTTCCGCGCCCCAAGGAGTTTTGCGGATTTTTGGCGTCCGCAAGCGGCGGACGACTGCATGCCGCAGCAAATTTTTTGTTTGTCATAAGAAAAGCCAGAGTGGTACATTTTCGCTCCAGACAACGACCAACTTCTCCTATGCCCAACAGCAATTCCGATAGTGGCGGTGCAGCCGACTTGTTGAAGAAATCATCCCTCTACCGAGAGTTCCAAGCCGAGCGTGAAGAGATTCTCCGGCACAAGTGGATTGAATCGGAAAAAGTCGGCCATGACATCGGGTTTGAACGCGCCCTGACGGACTGGATTGTCAAGCACCGCGCCAAATGGCGGGAGGCCCGTCAATCCCAGCCACGCCAGGTGATTTGATCGAACTTTCAATCTCCTTTAAGGCGATCCAGCGAGGTCGCGAAGGAAATCATGAACCTGAATCATTATATTTTTCACAGACCGTGTCCGTTCCGGGCCGGTTTGTTTTTTTATGCCTGAATCCGGCCCGATTCTGAATGCCGCTGCCATGCAACGCGCCTTGACACGCATGGCCCACGAGATTGCTGAGCGAAATGAAAAATGCGCCGACGTGGTGCTGGTCGGCATCCAGCGCGGCGGGGTGTATGTCGCGGCCCGATTGGCGAAGGCGCTGGGCGACATGGGGGGACAGGCCGTGCCGGCAGGCGAACTGGACATCGGCATGTATTGTGAAGACGTCGGCAGGCGTGCCGGGCGCAATATGCATCCGACTGTGGTTCCGCTCGACG
>CALJZV010000030.1 GCA_937983475.1 uncultured Verrucomicrobiales bacterium | reverse complement strand
AGACAAAGGCCCATTCACGGCCTCGTCCCAAAGGATTTGGGCTTGTCCCAAGGCATTTCCGGCCAGAAGCATCACAGAGACTATTTGCATCACGATTTTTTTCATAATCATTCCTTTCACTTCACCATAAGTTGAATCGTTGTCTGAGGTAGTTGGTGGTGATGGTGCCCCGTTCGGCCGGGGTGAGTTCGCGGTTGAAAAACATGACTTCCGCGATCCATCCGTTGAAGTAGTCCCCTGAGGTTGCCTGCCCCAGGCGCGGTCTCGTGGAGAATTTGGCGGGAAGGCCGTTGGTGCTCCAATGCACCGTATGGTTGTAGCGGTTGGTCCAGGCGTTGTCCTTGGCAAAGACATTGTACACGTGCGGCTCAAAGAGACTCACTGGAGGAACGCCTGTTTGCATGGTGCCGTTGGTTGAGGCGCGGGCAAAATTTTCCCAGACCACCAGATTGGTGTTGGGATAGAAACTGACCAAGGCGGTGCTGCCTTGAGCCATCAGCCACAGGCCCTGATTGCTCGTCGTCGGCACCTTTGCCTGCAAGACCACGAACGCATCCGCCTCGGTCCAGCCGGCGAACATGTTTGTAAAAATCAGGAAGGAATTGGTTCCAGCAAAATGCACGGACGGTTTGCCATTGAAATTCCCGGCCAACACAAGCGGGCGGCGGTCTCCGTCGCCTTCCGTCGCCGCATGGTTGCCGACGCCGGACTGGTCAGCCCAGAAATTGACAGGAGAACCACCCCGTCCGCCGTCGGCTTTCAGCCAAAGTTTCAACGCATCCAACGGGATTGCGGCGGTGTCGGCCAGCGTGGTGGCCTGCACCACCGCAGAAAAGGCTGACTCCGCCTGATAGTGCGAGCTTGCGCTGCCATAATTAGCCGCCTTGACGCGATAGCTGTATGTGGTGCCTGACTGCAGGCCGCTGTCCAGAAACGACGCCACATTCCGGAGTGTGACGATGTCCTCGAAATTGCCGCTCCCGGATTTCCGCTGGACCTGGAAAAACGTGTTCGTGTTGGAGAGGGTGGCGTCCCACGCGACGCTAACCTGGTTTGAAGACGCGGCGAACGCAGTTGGATTCATCGGAACATCGGGCACGTGCGTGACCAGGTCGTAGCGCTGGCACAAATAACGAGCCACGGTGTCCCGCTCCGATTCCGTCAGCACTTGCTGATACAACAGCACCTCCGCAATGTCGCCCGCAAACATGGAGTCGCTGGTGGTGGCTGTGTCTCCATTTCCTAATCGTGGCACATGAGTCAGTTTGAAAGTGCTGCTTTTGGTCGCAAAGTGGGTCACTCCGTTGATCCGGCTGATCCATTCGCCGTCCTTGGCGGAGACATTGTAGATGTGCGCCTGGGTGATGTCCTGGGACGGCTCGCCCGTCGCGTTTACCTCGATCCTTCCAAAAGGGTCATAGACAATTCCATCAGTTTGCGGATAACGCGTTTCTCCGCCACTGCCAAACCGCCATAGTTTTTTGTTTTGCGGCGGATTTTTCGAGGCGGCTTTCAGGACGATGAAGATTTCCGCCTGGCTCAACCCGTTGGAGATGGCCGCGGGCAGGGTGAAGTGTTGATTGGTGCCGCTGAAGCGAACGGCAGCTTGGTTGTTAAGGCCGTCTAAAATGTATAGGGGTTGATTGACTTCTGTTAACTGGCTCGCATGGTGCCCATATCCACTCTGATCCAACCAAAATTGCATGTTACCTAATCCATTCGTTACAAATCCCTCATCCCCTTTGAGCCACATCCGGATGGAGGAGATATGGTTGGGCGGCCGGGTGGCCTCGTAGTGGGCGAGAATGGCGGCGGCGCTCTGGGCGTGGTTGAAGGTTTCCAAATCCTCGAACAGCCCCCGGGCTTGCTGGGTGCCGTTGGTCTGGCTGCCCACGCCAAACCCGTGGGCGCGGATGGCCCGCCCCGGCCAGCGCAGCGTGCCCGTGCCGCCGGCGGCCTCCACGCCGTTGGTGTAGAGCGCGAAGTGGGTGGGGGTGTAGGCCAGGGCAATGTGAACCCAGACGTTGGAGGTGAAGCTCACCGTGGCCGTCAGGTTGGTGGCGCTCAGGCCGTTGGTCTGGCTGGCGAAGATCAACTCGGTGCCGTCGGGGTTGAGGTGCAACGCCCACCAGCCGGTGGCCTCGGCGGGCGCGGCGTTGGTGCCCGCCTCGACCAGCCGCGCGGCGCTGCCGGGGCCTTTGCCCGCGCCCGAATGCCAGAACGGCTTGAACCAGAACCGGACGGTGCCGTGGCGCATCTGGAGGTGGGCCCGGCCGTCGGCCGCCACGTCGCGGTAGCGGAGGCGGGCGGGGCTGGCGTTGCTCATGCGCAGGCCGTGGCTGATCCAGGCGTAGGCGTTGGTCACGTTGCTTTGCGCCAGCGGCGCCTGGCCGCGGTTGCCCTTGAACGCGGCGTCGTTGAACTGGAACAGGGCCAGTTGCGCGGGCAGGGCGCTGTCCGGGTCCAGCGGGTCGGTCCCCTCGATCCGCTCCTCGGCGTCGCTGCGGCCGTCGTAATCGGTGTCGGGGTCGTTCACGTCGGTTTCTGCGGCATCTTTTGTGCCATTTCCGTTGACGTCCTCCACATAGTCCGGCAGGCCGTCGCCGTCGGTGTCCACAGGCAGGCCATTGGCTGTCGCGACGTAATGCAGGCCGATGTCCACGAGGGAGTTGGTTTCCCTGGCCTGGTTGGCGGTGGCGGTGAAGTGGTAGAGGCCGAGCGTGTCGGCATTGGCGCTGCCGGCGTCGATCAGCGAGCTGCCGGAAGGGAGGTGGAACGCGCCCAGCGGGCCGGTCTCGTAGGCAATGGCATTGGTCAGATACTGGTCGACCGTGCCGGTGGGCGTCAGGTTGGTGGAGCAGTTCCAGTAGGCATTGTGGCTGTGGGTGGGCGCGGTGGCGTTCTGCTCAAGGGTCACGCCGTCGAGCAGGTTGTTCCGGGCGGTGAGGCTGAACGCGCCGCCGTCGTCATAATCCTCAATGGCCGCGCTGCCGCCGTAAAAGAGGTTGTTGCCGAGAGTGACGTAAAAATCCTGATCGGTGGCATAACAGGTCAGCCGCGACCGGTGGAAGAGGCTGTTCACCGCCGCCCCGGTAAATTCAGCAAAGGAGACGCCTCCCGCGGAATTCAGCGCCACGCCGCCGCCGTAGAAGAAGCAGTCGCGGAAAGACAGTCCCGCCCTCCATCCCGCGTCGCCCCCGCCGATGTGCCCCCAGCCATCAGCCAGGCGCGAAAACTCGGTGAACCGGAAATTGACGGTAACATCGGCATCGTAATTGTCGAAGGCGAATGTATCCCAGAAGCCCCATCCTCCAGCCCAGTTGGTCGAGGCCTGTTCCTGAACGGTGTTGTACCAAACCAGGCGGTTTGGGTTTGTGGGCGTTCCTTCGGAAACCAAAATTGCCCCGTTTTCTGGAATGCAGGCTCCAAAGGTGGGGTCAGGAGAATAAAAACCGACGGCCACACCATTGGTCAGGATGAATGTGGCCCCGCTGATGCGCGCGTTGCCCATCGCGTAATCAAGCCGGTCGTAATGGTAGCCGAGATCGGGAGCGTCCGTGGCGCCGTAGCCGGGCATCGGCGAGAGCGTCAGGTTGTTGGTCAGGGCGTTGGCGGTGTCAATCACGGTGGGTGGCCGCGTGGTTTTTTGGCGCAGTTCATCCAGCAGGCCGGGGGACAGCGTGGCCGTGCCCGCATTGCGGTAAGGACTGGCTTCGGCCAGGTAATGGCTGCCCGCGCCGACGGTTTGGAAGATGTTGGCGCCGGACACATGGGCGACAAAGTTGGAAAACACTGTGAATTGAAAGCCCCAGTTGGTGACGTTCACCAGGAGGCTGTTGGTCAAATAAAAGGTCGTCCCGATGTCGCCGTCGTAACCAAAAGTGTTGCAGTTATGGACCGTGATGTGTTCGCCATGCGCCACGAAACCATTGTACCCGCCAAAGGCAGTGTCCGAATTGTAAATCAGAATGTTCTGAAAGGTGGAGTCGCTGCCAAAGCCATAAATGGCTGTGTACGCGCAATTGATGAATTGCGCGTGGC
>CALJZV010000029.1 GCA_937983475.1 uncultured Verrucomicrobiales bacterium | reverse complement strand
TGCTCCCCAGAAACTGGAAACCCGCGTCAACCCTGTAGCTCACCGGACGCTTACAATACATTAAGGTTGATGAGCGCGATGGTATCAGACACTTCCGGATTCCGGAAAAAGAACTGGATATTTTTCAGGCTATCCATCCGGTGCGAATGCGGTGGGAGGGCATTCGCGCTGATGACATCTGCGCACAGCTCGTCTCACGGCTACGAGCAATCAATCCCTCAGTAAGTTTTCCGGGTTTTGTACAACACAATCAGAGTTCGGACTGTGTTTTGACATTTTTGAAAAGCTCTGCTCCTGCGCGCAGTAATAGCTTTGATAAATTTGATTTCGTTGAATGGGTCGCCTTAGAGTTGAGCAAGCGTGCAAGCTTCATGTCAGCGCCTACTCTGGCTGTGCTCCTCAATGAGCTGGGCTATCGCACAAATTGGAATCTTGAGTTTAAAGGCACTCGCGGGATTTATCGGCTAATCAGTGGGACCTATCACCGCTTGGAACGTGCAGGTAAATCCGATCGTGCAATATTGGTAGCCGAAGCATTCCGAAAGCCGAATTTTGAGTACGCGTATAAGTGTTAAGTTGTGTGCTAAAAAAGACAAACTGCATGAATGATATGGTCAAAAACGAAAACGAGAGCGAAAAACAAGAGTGGCCACGCGAGGTATGTATCCGCCGGACGCTTGACTCCATTGCTGCCGAACTTGGCGACAATTACAGCGAAGATGATGAAAACGGATTGGTTGCGAGTGCCATCATGGAGTCAATGCACACCGTTGAAATCGAATCTTGGGATGAGATTCCGGCAGGCTTTGAGCTTTTTGATCAGCAGGACAAGGATGACTACGAATTTTATCTGGAATCCAAACGAGATTAAAATCCAAGACCAATTCGACACAAACTATGCCACATTTTTGCACCTACTGCGGCGCCAAAGCCCCAAGCATCTCCAGTCTGACGGCGAACACGTGTTCCCGGCATCCGAACGGCCCACACAAAGGCAGGCATGTCCTTTACGAGGGCGACGAGCAATCGCGCTATGAGTGCAAGTATTGCGGAAACAGCGCTTCCAACATTTCCAGTCTGACGGCCAACACCTGCTCGCGGCATCCGGCGGGTACGCACAAGGGTAGGCACGAACCAGCCCTGTAACACCGTCGGCGCGACGCCGATTGCGCCGCACCGCACCGCTTCATTTCCCCATCGGTTTCCGGTTTAACGAGGCCACACCAACGCCGCAGGACGCGAGGCGCGTCCGGCAACGCCCGAGGCGGGCGTGTTCCCCCTTCTCAATCCAACCCGCTGGCTTTTTTGGCGCGGTGGAGAACCTGTTGCGCCAGGGCGCGGGCCTTGGCAGCGCCGTTCTCCAGCACCTTGTTGACATGGTCCAGGTTGGCGGCCAGTTCGGCGCGACGGGCACGGGCGGCGGCAAAGAAGTTCCAGTAATGCTCGAAGAGGCCCTTCTTCAAGTCGCCGTAGCCGAGTCCGCCGGCGCGCAGGCGGTCCTCGAAATCGCGGGCGACATCCGCGGGCGCGACGAGCTTCAGCAACTGGACGGCCAGGTTTTTGTCCGCGTCGGGCTTGGGCTCCTGCGGCGAGCGGCTGTCCATGACCAGGCTCATGATTTTCTTCCGCACGGCCTTTTCCTCGCCGAAAATTTCGATGGTGTTGCCGTAGCTCTTGCTCATCTTCTGGCCGTCGGTGCCGGGCACCACGGCGACCTCCTCGCGAATCTGCGGCTCTGGGATGACAAAGGTGTTGCCGTACAGCTCGTTGAACTTGATGGCGATGTCGCGCGTCACCTCGATGTGCTGCTTCTGGTCGCGGCCCACGGGCACGAGGTTGGAGTCGTAGATCAAAATGTCGGCGGCCATCAGCACCGGGTAGGCGAACAGGCCGTGGTTGGGCGAAATGCCCTTGGCCAGCTTGTCCTTGTAGCTGTGGCATTTTTCCAAAAGGCTCATCGGCGTGACGGTGGTGAGAATCCACGCCAGCTCGGTCACCTCCGGCACGTCGGACTGCTTGAAGAAGACCGACCGGGCCGGGTCCAGGCCGCACGCCAGAAAATCCAGCGCGACATCGAGCGAGTTGCGCCGGCGCTCGGCGGCGTCGTAGAGCGAGGTCATGGAGTGGTAATTGGCGATGAAGTAGTAGGTCTCGCCCTTTTCCTGAAGCTCGATGGCGGGCTTCATCATTCCGAAATAGTTGCCCAGATGCAGCGCGCCGGAAGGTTGGATGCCGGATAAAATTCGCATGGCGAAGACGTTAACCCAAACCGGCGTCCAGAAAAGCAGGAAGTGGGCGAGCGCTTTTGTGAGATTGTTACTTCGCCTTATTGGAAAATGAAACCGGACTTTTATTTCCCGAGGGCCTTCTTCACCACGTCCTCATATTTGTCGGAAACAAAAGGCCGCTTCATTTCGCCTTGCTCAAGAAGGTCCTTGTAGCCGACGAGGCGGATATTCTTCGCCTGCAAGGCGGCCTTGAAGCTCGGATCGCACAGGACGTCGGTTTCCGCCTGGCGGTGCCTGGCCATGTTTTTTGGCGCGAACGTGTTTAAGTCCGTCATCGCCTGCATCTCCGGGTCGTCCGTCCCGAGATGACACACCCTGAGGTAGAGCCCGCCGTTGGTGAGTGTGTTCAGGTTCGTCAAGGCCTGGGACAATTTCAGTTCCGGCGGCACGGCATAAACGCTCGGGATTTCCTTTTCGCCGAAATAACGCGAGATGCCGATGCCATATTCCTTGGCGATCTTTTCCATCTCTTCCTGGAATTCGAGCGTCGAAATCGCCGCGCCCATGTGATTGTCAATGTAGGAAATCTTCAGGCCCTTTCGATTTGCGAGGTCTATTTGTGCCCGGAGCTCCTTGGCGACTTCGCTGAGTTTGGGCCGGTTGGAAAACAGATCTTTGCGTGTGCCGAAGAATTTTCCGAACGGATCGACGAGGCTCGGCACCTGGTCGTAGGGCAACACTGGTCCCCATTTGTATTCCTTCCATTCCGAATTCAGCGCCAGATGAATGCCGACGCTGATTTCGGGATGTTGCTTGAGAATTTCCACCGCTTCATCCAGCCACGGCGTGTTCACAAGGACCGATGCGGAGGAAACCATTCCTTTTTCCGCGGCGCGCTTGAACGCCATGTTTGCGCCGTGACAAAACCCGATGTCATCGCAGCGGATGATCAGTCGCGGGGCGTCCGCTTGCTCCGATGAATCCTGGCTGAAGCCGGTTCCAACGAAGCCGAAAAAGGAGATCAAGGCACAGGCAATGGTGTAATAGCGCATACGGTTCCTGATACAGGCTCATGCGGAAGAAGTCCATGCCGGGCTGTATTCAGATTGGCGCGCTTTAATTAACCGCAAATGTTGCCAAAAAAGGTGATTCACCCGGAGTTTTTTGAACCCGACGATCGGGGTTGGCGGCCAGGTGCTCGCAGATTTTGAACACGGTTTCGTAAGCGTCATGGGCGCCGATGCCGCTGGCAATCTGTTCGGCGGTCAACGCATGGCCTTTCTTTTCTTGCAAATAGGCCAGCACCTTGCCCTGAAGCGCAATCACAGTGCCGGCGGCTTTCTTGCCGGCCTCCACGCCGGGTTGATGATAGGCGTTGATGTTCACCAGACTGGCATACAGGCCGACAGCCCGCTCAAACAGGGCAATCAGGGCTCCAATGGACCTCTCCGAGACTTCTTTAACGCTAATGGTGATTGATTGACGGCCTTTTTCGTAAAGCGCCTCGCGGGTGCCCAGCAAGAACCCTTGCAGATAATCGCCGGAGGTCACCCCCGGTTCAACGGCCAACGCCGCGCCGTCGTGGTCCTTGAGGACTTCGATGAAGGTGACGAAAAAGTTATGCACGCCTTCCCGGAGCTGTTGCACGTAGGCATGCTGGTCGGTGGAGCCTTTATTGCCGTAAACCGACAGCCCTTGATTGACTACCTTGCCGTCGCGATCCAGTTCTTTGCCGAGCGATTCCATGATCAATTGCTGGAGATAGCGGGACAATAATTCCAAACGATCCTTGTAGGGAATGATCACCAGGTCTTTTTCGCCTTTACCGTTACCGCACCAGTGCCACATCAAGGAAAGCAGGGCCGACGGGTTGTTTTTCACTGTTTTTTGGCGCGTCAATTTGTCGCAGGCCCGGGCACCGGCCAGCAGTTCATCCACGTTGATGCCCTGCAAGGCTGCCGGCAACAGGCCCACAGCGGACAACTCGCTGGTGCGTCCGCCAACCCAGTCCCACATGGGAAACCGAGTCAGCCAGTTTTGGGAGACAGCGACTTTGTCCAGCTCGCTTCCTTTTTGCGTGATCGCCACGGCGTGCTGGCTGAACGCGAGGCCGTTTTTCTCGTAAGCGGTTTGGGCCTCCAGCATGCCGTTGCGGGTTTCCTTGGTGCCGCCGGACTTGGAAATGACAATGCAGAGGGTCTGTCCAAGCTGGCCGGAGAGTTGGGCCAGAATGTGGTCCATGCCGTCGGGATCGGTATTGTCGAAAAAATATAACGCCACTTTGTCGCGGGTCGGATGCCCCAGGGCGTGAGCGACAAACTGCGGCCCGAGCGCGGACCCGCCGATGCCGATGAGCAGCACATTTTTGAATGGGCCGGCTGCGCCTTGGATTTTCCCGGCATGCACCTCGGCGGCGAACTGCTTGACGGCTGACAGTGTGGTTTCAATTTCCTGGCGGATTTCGGGCGTGGGCGCCAGTTCGGGCGCGCGCAGCCAGTAATGGCCGACCATCCGCTTCTCGTCGGGGTTGGCGATGGCACCGCCCTCCAGCGCCTCCATTTCGGCAAAGGCGCTTTGCATCGGCGCCGCCATGCGGTTGAAAAAATCATCCGGGAATTGAACGCGGCTGATGTCCAGCGCCATTCCGATGGCGGGAAACTCGGCGTAGTAGGTTTTGAACCGTTCCCAAAGCTGCTGTTTTGTCATAGGCGAGCGGAATTTAGGAAATCCCGCGTGCGGACGGAACAAAAGAATTGAAAAAACCACGGCTGCGGAAAAATCCCCACCCTAATCTTTGCAGAAAATGAAACTCCCCTTCAGTTGTTGGCGAGTCGGGAGAATGCGCGTGGATCCAGAAGCGCCTTCGTTGAATCGCAGCAGTCCGGACGCTCCATGAAATTCAGATTGGTTAGAAATCTCGCGCAGCGTTTTGAGTGCGTGTGCTTGAGCACCGCTTTTCAGTGGCGGTCACGTCGCGACGGCGCGGAAGAAGTGGTGCGGGCAAGTCGGGACGTTTCGATGCCTGGCAACACGCCGCTTCAGAAAGCAAAATAGCCGCCGGACAGGAATCCAAGCGGCTGTGAACCTTTAATTGTGGGACTGATCAATCAGGCTTTTTTCTTCTTTTCGCCCTTCTTTTCACCTGCAGGCTGTCCCAGGCCGGCCTTTTTCATCTTTTCCTTGTCTTCAGAGCTGATTTTGGCGCGCTCTTCCTTGCAGAGCTTGCCGTCCTTGTTGGCGTCATACTTGGTCTTGATTTCCTTCAACAAGGCTTTTTGTTCAGCGGTCGGCTGTTTCTTTTCGCCTTCCTTTTTCGCTTCGGGAGCGGCTTGGAGGCTAATAGCTCCGGCCAGGAGCAGGCCGGCAGCGAGTGTGAGCAGTTTCTTCATACGAGTGTGTATTGTTTTTTAGGTCGCCGGAATCAGTTTTTGGCCCGGCGGCTGAGGTGTTGGACGCGGTGGTTTTTGGAAAGGTTACAACCGGTTCAAGCCTTGGCGGCCTGAAGAACGGCCGTCACGGCTTGATTTACGGTGATGCCGGCCATGCACCGGAAATCCACCGGGCAATCGCGCAGAAAACAGGGCGCGCATGCGGCCGGAGCCTGAAGCACGTGATGAACCTGTGCCCCATAAACTTGAGGCCCGGTCAGCTCGGGCGAGGTGCTGCCAAAAAGAACCACCGCCGGAACACCCAGGGCGGCGGCCAGGTGCATCGGCCCGCTGTCGTTGGTCAGCAGGGCCGAGCAGTGCTTCAGCGCGGCGCAGAGTTCGCGCAGACTGGTGCGCCCGGCTAGGTTTATCAACGAAAATTCAAGGCCGGCTTTCTCCCGCAGACGCCGCTCGATTTCACCGGTCAATTCCACGTCCCCGCGACCGCCAAACAGCACCCAGGCAGCGCCGGCTTCCTCGTGAATTTTCAGGGCAGCCTCGACAAACCGCTCCAAAGGCCAGCGCTTGGCCGGACCATATTCCGCGCCGGGATTCATGCCGAAAACCGGACTGCTGCCTTTGGTAAAATGAAACCGTTCCCGGACGGCGGCCATGTCCTTGTCCGGAACAGTCAGCATCGGCGGCACCGGCTCGGGGTTGGCTCCGAAGGCGGCTGCAACCAGATGCAGGTATTGGTGCACGTGATGCGCGGAGGCCGGAAAAGTTTCGCGGTTTATTTGATTGGAGGCAATCCGTTGGCGGATTTCCGCAACGGACCGTTTATGCATCCGGATTTCATCAGGACGCGGCGCTATGGCATCAGTCAGGAACAGACTGCGCCAGGGCCGGGCGTAACCGGCGCGGCGCGTCACCTTGCCCAGCCACATTTCCAGCGCCGTGCGGGGGGAGTTGGGAAAAATGAGGCCCTCGTGAAATCTGCCCCAGCGAAGCCGCCGCCCGATTTGCCAGACCGATTCTTTCGGAGAAAAGGCAATGACGTCGTCCACGCAGGGATGCAACCGCCAGAGGTCGGCCAGTTTCTCTGGGGCGAGGATCGTGATGATGGCATCCGGGCGCGCCTCCTTGAGCCGTTGAACAGCGGGCATGGTCATCACTGCGTCGCCCAGCCAGTTGACGCTGCGAAGCAAAATCTTCTGTGGCGAGGAACTCATGTGCCGGTGCCGGAAATGGCCGGTGCATTCAACGAGGCATCCCTGTTGCGCCATTTGCCCGGCTTCCAACGATTATGAACCCAGAACCAATTGGCCGGGTCTCTCCGGACAGCGGCCTCAAAGGCGCGGTTGACCTCCAGCATGATGTCGGCGATGGGGCGCGGATGCCCGTTGGCGTGCGTGGGAATTTCGTCGCCGACTTCCACGCGCCAGCGCCCCAGCGCCGTCCGGTAGCAAAAGGCGGTGAACAGAGGGCAATGATACCGAAGCGCAAACACCGCCGGAGCGGAACTGGTGGAGCAGTCGCGGCCAAAGAACGGCAGCCTCAATCCCTTGTCGCCGGCATGCTGGTCCGCCAAAAGGCCGAGCAGAATCCCGCCTTGGTTCATTGCGGCTTTGAGCGCGTCGCCGTCACTTCGTCGCTCGAAAAAGAGGCAGCCGGATTTTTCGCGGAGCGATTGCATGAGACGGTTGAGCGAGGGCTGCCGCAGGCCGCGGTAGGTGGTCGCGAAGCGATACTCGGGCGCAAAAATCGCGCAGCGGGCGTGAAGCTCGAAGTTGCCAAAATGCCCGATGGCAAACACCCGGCTGGGAGGCGGCTGGCTTGCGTTTTGTTGACGGAACTTCTCGATGCCCGAAACTTCAAGAATGCCTTTTATTTCCTCATCGGTCATGGCGGCGGTCTTGGCCGCGCAGGCGAAGTTTTCGCCAATGCGCTTGAAATTTTCGGCCGACAAGGCGCGGATTTCCCTCTTGGATTTTTCAGGGAAGGCTTTGCGCAGGTTGCGCCTTGCCGCGCGGCGATGCGGGGCGTCCAACCAATAAAACAGGGCGCCGCCCACGCGCCCCAAATGCGCCACCCAGGCTAGCGGCAGCGTTTGGATGACCGCGATCAGCGTCCGTGCAAAGATATAAAGCAGGCCGTCCATTCTCTTTTCACCGGAAGCAGATTTTGCGCACGCAATCCTTGAAGTCATCGGCGCCGCTGATGATTTTGATTTCCACGCGCATGAAATAAATGGGCAGGTCGCGGCGGTCGAGCTTGGGAAAGCGCACGGCATCCTTCTGCGTGGTCAGAATTAATTGGGCCTGGCGTTTTTTGGCGCGGTTGATGGCGTTGAGGATTTCCTGCTGCGAAAACCGGTGATGATCGGCAAACCGCTTGGAGTATACCAGGTCGCCGCCGAGCCGGATCAGGCTGTTCTCGAAGCTCTCCGGCTGTGCGATGCCGCTGAGGGAGGCGATTTTCTTGCCTTTCAGAAAATCCAATTCCTGCCGTTCACCGGTGAGTACATCCTCGAAATAAAGCGGCTGGTGAATGCATTCAATAATTGGTGCGGACGGATTATTTGCGGTGATGCGCTGGCGCAACGGGGTCGTGTTGCCGTCGCTTTTGGTGATGAAGATGGTGGTGGCGCGCGCCAGGTGCGAAGGCGGCTCTCGCAAGGTGCCGCGAGGCAACAGGTGCTCGTTTCCGAACGGCTGCTGGCGATCCACCAGCACGACGTCGTGGCGGCGTCCGCGCAGCTTCCAGTATTGAAACCCGTCGTCCAGCAGCAGCGTGTCGCAGCCGAATTTTTCAATGGCATAGCGGCCACTTTTGACGCGGTCGGGGTCCACCAGCACGATGACGTCCTTGAGGTTGGAGGCGAGCATGTAGGGCTCGTCGCCGGCGGTTTCGGAGTCGAGCAGGAGATTTTTGCCGTCAGACACCACGCGCGGCGGCGTGCTCTCGGAGCGCAGAAGCATGCGATCGAGCAGGCGCTTGGACAACGGCGGCGGCTTGGAGCGGTAGCCTCGCGAGAGAATGGCCACGTTGCGCCCCTGATCCTTGAGGGCGCGGGCGAACTTTTCCACCACGGGCGTCTTGCCGGTGCCGCCGACGGTCAAGTTGCCGATGGCAATGACCTGGACGCCAAGCGTGGAGTCGCGGAAAATCCGCACGTCATAAAGGAACCGGCGGAGTTTGATCGCGACCGCGAAGACTTTTGATAGCCCGAACAAGGTTCCCCGCAATGCCGAGGCGCGCTTGCCCTTGCGCTCGCCCAAAATCACCTCGAGAACAAACGTCTCGGTGGCTTCAGTCCAGGCTCGCAGTTTATCGCGCATTGATTTGAGCGCGCAGTTTGCCAACACCTCGCCAGTGGGGCAAGGGCGACGGCAGTCTTTCGGCTTACTGATTTGGAAGGATTGCCTTAGCAATCGCGCAATTCTTATGGCATCCGCATTTCCAAAAATTTCAAAAATCCAATTCGAAGGCCCTGAATCCAAAAACCCGCTCGCCTTCAAGCATTACAACCCCGCTGAAGTGATCGAGGGCAAGACCATGGCCGACCATCTGCGCTTCTCGGTGGTGTACTGGCACACGTTTCGCGGACGCGGCGCCGATCCATTTGGCCCCGGCACGGCCATCCGCCCGTGGGACGACGGCACCGAGTCGGTGAAGAACGCGCAGAACCGCGTCCTGGCCGCCTTTGAATTCATTGAAAAACTCGGCGCTCCATTTTACGCCTTTCACGACCGCGACGTCGCTCCAGAAGCGAAGAACCTCCGCGAGTCCAACAAGAACCTCGACGCCGTGGCCACGGTGCGCAAGCCCGCGCAGAAGCGCACCCGCATCAAATTGCTCTGGGGCACGGCCAACCTGTTCTCCAATCCCCGCTACATGCACGGCGCGTCCACCAGTTGCAACGCCGACGTGTTTGCCTACGCGGCTGCGCAGGTCAAGAAGGCGCTGGAAGTGACCCATGAACTGGGCGGTGAAGGCTACGTCTTCTGGGGCGGACGCGAGGGCTACGCCACCCTGCTCAACACCGACATGAAGCGCGAGCTGGAGCATTTGGCGAAGTTCCTGCACATGGCGGTGGACTACAAAAAGAAGATCGGCTTCAAAGGGCAGTTCTACATTGAGCCCAAACCCAAGGAGCCCACCAAGCACCAATACGATTCGGACGCGGCCGCGTGTTTGAATTTCCTGCGGGAATACGACCTCATTGACCATCTCAAGCTCAATTTGGAAACCAACCACGCCACCCTCGCGGGCCACACCATGCAGCACGAACTGGAAGTCGCGGGCGCGGCGGGCGCGCTCGGTTCCATTGACGCCAACACCGGCGACCTGCTGCTGGGCTGGGACACCGACCAGTTCCCGACCGACATTTACCTGACGACCCAGTGCATGCTGTCGGTGCTCAAGTATGGCGGATTTACCACCGGCGGCGTGAATTTCGACGCCAAGGTGCGCCGCGAAAGTTTTGAGGCCGTGGATCTTTTCCACGCTCACATCGGCGGCATGGACGCCTTTGCGCGCGGGCTGAAGATTGCCGCCGCCATCCGCAAGGACGGGCGCCTGGCGGAATTTGTGAAGAACCGCTACCGCTCCTGGGACAGCGGCATCGGCGCAAAAATTGAAAAGGGCAAGGTGAGTTTAGCGGACCTGGAAGCCTACACGCTCAAGAACGGCGAACCGTCCAACGAAAGCGGCCGGCAGGAATTCCTGGAAAACCTCATCAACGAGTTTGTTTGAGGCGGTTCAGGCAGGAGCTTTCTCGCGGGAGTTGCAAACAAAAATCTACACCTCGCGCTCGGCCGGGTGTAAACTCCCGGCATTCAACCTGACTTGGGCGCGATGCCTTCTTTAACCGAGCCTATCTCGAAACCGGCCTTTGGTTTCCTGCTGGCGCTGTTGTTCTCAGCGCCGCTGACGGCCTTTGCTTCAAAAAAACCGGCCCCCATTGATTTCAGCGCGCAAATCCGTCCCATCATTTCCGCCAACTGCTACCACTGCCACGGGCCGGATGATGGTTCCCGCAAGGCGAAGCTGCGCCTGGATTTGCGCGAGGATGCTGTCAGGGAACGCAAGGGCGGCCACTTCGTCATCAAGCCGGGCGCGACCGACCAGAGCGAACTGATCCGTCGCATCACCAGCACCGACCCGGGCGAAGTCATGCCGCCGCCTGAAATCGGCCACGCCCTCAAGCCGGAACAAATTGACGTTTTGAAACAATGGATCCAGCAGGGCGCGCCGTACGCCGAGCATTGGGCGTTTCAAAAGCCGGTTCGTCCCGCGCTCCCCAAGGTTAAAAACACGCGCTGGGCCAAAACCCATGTGGACCGGTTTATTTTATCGAAACTTGAGGAGCACAAGCTCAAGCCATCGCCGCAGGCCGATCGCCATGCGTTGATTCGGCGCGTGTCGCTGGATTTGACCGGCCTGCCGCCCACACCGTCCGAGGTGGAGCAATTCGTCAAAGACAAGTCGCCCGATGCCTTTGAAAAAGTGGTGGACCGCTTGCTGGCCTCTCCGGCTTTCGGCGAAAAATGGGCCCGTTCCTGGCTCGACATCGCCCGCTACGCCGACTCGGCGGGTTACGGCTCCGACCCGCTGCGGCTGAACATCTGGCCTTATCGTGATTGGGTCATCAACGCGCTTAACGCCAACATGCCCTTCGACCAGTTCACGCTGGAGCAACTGGCGGGCGACCTTTTGGAAAAACCGACCACGAACCAGCTCGTCGCCACGGCGTTTCACCGCAACACCATGACCAACACAGAGGGCGGCACCGACGACGAGGAATGGCGCGTGGCCGCCGTCAAGGACCGCGTGAATGTCACCGTGCAGGCCTGGATGGGGCTGACGATGGGTTGCGCCCAGTGCCATACCCACAAGTTCGATCCGATCACGCAGACCGAGTATTACCAGTTCTACGCCTTCTTCAATCAGACCGAGGACGAGGACAAACCCGACGAGCGTCCGACCTTGCCCATTGGAGAAGGCGATCCGGAAACAATCAAAGCTTTGGAGGAAAAAATTGCGGAGCTGGAAAAAGCCAAAGGGCCAGAGGCAAAGAAAGGCCTTCGCAAAGCCAAGGCCGAACTGGAGCAAGCCAAACTCGCCGTGCCCATCATGCGCGAACTGCCCCACGACAAGCAGCGCGTGACCCGGCTGATGAACAAAGGCAATTTCCTCGACCTTGGCGATAGCGTGGCTCCGGGCGTGCCCGCTGCGTTGCATTCATGGCCCGAAGGCGCGCCCACCAATCGCATTGGCGTGGCGCGTTGGCTGATGAGTCCCGACAATCCTCTCACCGCGCGCGTTGCCGTGAACCGGATCTGGGCGGAGTTGTTCGGCGTCGGCCTCGTGGAAACAGTGGAGGATTTCGGCACCCAAGGCACGTTGCCAAGCCATCCCGAGCTGCTCGACTGGCTGGCAATGGAATTCATGGCTCCCCTGGAACCGGTTCAACCGTTAAATCGTTACAAGGTTAAATCGGTCAGAAGCGCTTCTAACCTTTCAACCATTAAACAATTTAACGAGCTTCTCCGTCCTTGGGACCAAAAGCGCCTGATCAAACTGATGGTCCTTTCGGCCACTTATCAGCAATCCGCGCGAGTGACACCCCAACTGCTGGAGAAAGACCCTCGCAACCGGTTGCTGGCGCGCGCCCCGCGCCCCCGCTTGGACGCCGAAATGGTTCGCGACCAGTCGCTGGCCGCAAGTGGCTTGTTAAGCGGCAAGATCGGCGGGCCGAGTGTGTATCCGCCGCAGCCAGAGGGCTTGTGGAGGGCGGCTTTCAACGGCCAGCGCGCCTATGACACCAGCACAGGCGAGGACCGCTACCGACGCGGCCTTTACACCATTTGGCGGCGCACGGTGCCGTATCCAAGCATGGCCACGTTCGACGCGCCCAGCCGGGAGAACTGCACGTTTCGCCGGCAGCCGACCAACACGCCGCTGCAAGCCTACGTGACCTTGAACGACCCGGTTTACGTCGAGGCCGCGCAGGCCTTGGGAAGACGAATTATTAAGGAGGGCGGCAACTCGATTGATGAGAAAATAAAATTCGGCCTTGAACTCGCGCTGGCGCGGCCGGCCCGCAAACAGGACATTGCCGAGCTGAGGAAACTGTTCGAAACCGAGCTGGCACATTACCGCGCACAGGAATCCGAGGCGCTCAAGCTGGCGACCGAACCGCTCGGCTCGTTGCCCGAAGGCTTGTCCGCCGCCGAGGCCGCCGCGTGGACGGTTGTCGCCAACGTGCTGCTGAACCTGGACGGCGTGCTGACGAAAGGGTGAGGAATGACCAAGGACCAACATCCAATGTCCAAGGAATTTACAATGAACCAATCCGAGGCGAGCGATGACGAATCCTTCTGGGGAGTTGCCGAGGCGCTCGCCTCCAATGCATATGGCGGACTGGTGCTTCGTGATGAAGAGCCTTCAAAGCTGAGAGTTTTCGATTTGGCGGAAAGAACGACTAGGTTTGGAGAGCGAATTATTCGGTTTGCAAAGAAGATTCCGCGCAATCCGGTAAACAACCGTTTGATTGACCAACTGGTTGGGGCTGGTACCAGCATCGGCG
>CALJZV010000028.1 GCA_937983475.1 uncultured Verrucomicrobiales bacterium | reverse complement strand
AAACAGGCCGCCCGCCTCGTAGCGCAGTTGCAAGAGCAACGCCAGAATGCCGTAATGATCATCGTCGGTGGGCGCCACGATGCGCTGGGCCACTTCCAGTTGCAGGGTGACGACCATTCGCTCCGGACAACCCCGCGCCTGCGCCAGTTCCACCAGAATCGGCGAGGCCACCGAATAAGGCAGGTTGGCCACCAGTTTCCAAGCCGACCAGTCCCGGGGCTGGCTTTGCAGAAAATGAAGCGCGTCGGCGTGAATCAGGTTCAGGTTGGACGCCGCTGAAAACCGTTGGCGCAACACGGCCACCAGCCGCTGGTCCTTCTCGATGGCCAGCACCTCGCCGGCCTGCTCCAAAAGCAGCTCGGTCAGCGGCCCCAGGCCCGGGCCGACCTCCAGCACCTTGTCCCCGGCGGACAAAACGGCGGCATCGGCAATGCGGCGAAGCTGATTCTGGTCATGCAGAAAATTCTGGCCCAGAGACTTGGTGAGCTGGATGCCGCCCGAGGCCAGTACCTTCTTCATGTCGGTCAATTTCACTGCGTGCAACTGTGCCGGGAAGTCACCGGCCCGTAAAGCGCGCGGTGACCCGCCCACTTTGAACATTGAACTTTCACCGCCGCCTCCTACTTTAAGGGAATGTTCGATTCGCTCAGTCAAAAGCTTCAGAACGCCTTCCGCAACCTGCGCGGCCTTGGAAAAATTTCCGAGGAGAATGTCGCCGAGTCCCTGCGCGAGGTGCGGATGGCCCTGCTCGACGCGGATGTGAACTTCAAGGTGGCCCGCGACTTCATTGACCGGGTCAGGCAGAAGTCCATCGGCCAGGAGGTCCTGCAAAGCGTGCAGCCCGGCCAGCAGATCATCAAGGTCATCCACGACGAGCTGGTCGAACTGCTCGGCGCCACCAACGCCTCCCTCAACCTCAGCGGCAGCCCCGCCTGCGTGATGATGGTCGGCCTGCATGGTTCCGGCAAAACCACCTCCAGCGCCAAGCTCGCCAATTTGCTCCACAAGCAGGGACGCTCCCCGCTGCTGATTGCCGCCGACGTTTACCGGCCTGCCGCGATGGACCAACTGGAAACTTTGGGCCGCCAGATCAACATCCCCGTGCTCGCGCTCAAGGGCGAATCAGACGTGTTAAAAATCGCCCGGCAGGCCTTTGACTTTGCCCGGCAGAACAACCGCGCCACGCTCATCTTCGACACCGCCGGGCGGTTGCAGATTGACGAACCGCTGGTTCAGGAGCTGGTTCGCCTGCGCGACCAGGTCAAGCCGCAGGAAATTCTGCTGGTGCTCGACGCGGCCACCGGACAGGAGGCCGTCAATGTCGCCACGCATTTCGACAAGGCGCTCAACATCACCGGCTCCATTCTCACCAAGCTCGACGGCGACGCTCGCGGCGGCGCAGCCCTGAGCTTCAAGGCGGTGACCGGCAAGCCGATCAAGTTCGCGGGCGTTGGCGAAAAGATCGAGGACTTCGAGGCGTTTCATCCCGAGCGCATGGCCTCGCGCATCCTCGGCATGGGCGACGTCGTGAGCCTGGTGGAGCGGGCCGCCGAGGCGATTGACGAGGACGACGCCAAGCGCATGGAAGAAAAAATGCGCAAGGGCCAGTTCACGCTGGAGGATTTTTTGGAGCAGTTGCGCCAGATGAAAAAACTCGGCCCGCTGGAGAAAGTCATGGGCATGCTTCCCGGCGGCTCGGAGATGATGCGCAATGCCGACATGACCAAGCAGGAAAAGGAATTCAGCCGCATGGAGGGAATGATCTGCGCCATGACCCCCTACGAGCGCCGCAACCCGGTTATCCTCAATGCCAGCCGGCGGCGGCGCATCGCGGCGGGCAGCGGCGTGACGGTGACCGAGCTGAACAACCTGCTCAAACGCTTCTCCGAAATGCAACAGATGATGAAGAAGATGGGCAAATTCCAGAAAATGATGTCCCGGATGGGCGGCGGTGGAGGCCGGATGCCGGGAATGTTCCGCCGCTGAGAGATTTTCTGTTGCTCTTTATTCAATCTGCGCAATGCGCCGCGTGTGGCGTCCGCCTTCAAACGGCGTTTCCAGCCAGACCTTCACCGACTCCAGCGCAACGGCCTCAGGAATCAGCCGTTGCCCGAGCGAGAGCATGTTGGCGTCGTTGTGCTGTCGGCTTAACCGCGCGCTCTCCGCGTTCCAGCACAAGGCGCACCGAATGCCCCTGACCTTGTTGGCGACAATCGCCTCGCCGTTGCCGGAGCCGCCCAGCACGATGCCCCGGTCAAAGTCGCCGCGCGCCACCGCCTCGGCCACCGGTCGAATAAAGGCCGGGTAATCCACCGACTCGGCGCTGAACGTGCCGAAGTCCCGCACCACGTGCCCGAGTTGACGCAGCATGGCCGCGATCGTTTCCTTGTAATCAAACCCCGCATGATCGGATCCGATGGCGATTTTCATTTTCTTACAAGGCAGGTTTATCGTTTGAGCTTGCTGGCTCCAGGGAAGGCTTCCTTTTCCGGCGAAGGACGCTGCGGATCTTATCCAGCCAATGTTTGGCCCAGGCGAATTCGGTGGCGAGAATGGCCAGTCCGGCGGGAATCACCAGCGACGCCGGGCCGGGCAGCACGATCAGCACAATGCCCAGCAGCAGTACCGTCCCGCCGATGACGGCGATGATGACGCGCTTGGCCTGACGAATGGTGAACATATTAATTTAACCAACAAATAAACAAAGCCACTGCCCAACAAAAGGTCAACAGCAGGGTAAATTGGGTGTGATTGGAAACGGGTGATTTATTTTCTCCGCAAATGAGTTTGCGCAGCCAAACCCCGCAACCGGTGCGGCCTCCTCTCCCGGCCTTCGGCCACCCTCTCCTCCAAAAAAATGGAGGAGAGGGCCGGGGAGAGGTGGCAATCGAATCGTATCACCCGGAAATAATCACAGCAGGGTGAATTCCTAACCTGTCGCTATGGATTTTCTGCTAGCGTCTGACAATTGATTTTTCCGGCCCATTTTCTTTGCGTGACTTCAAGCCGCCTTCGTGTCAAAAGTCTGCCCGCCAT
>CALJZV010000027.1 GCA_937983475.1 uncultured Verrucomicrobiales bacterium | reverse complement strand
AAGGCATTTAATTTTGCAAGGGTCCTTTTGCCGGAAACCCTTAGAAAAATTACCAGGCCGGCATAAGCAAAAATGGCAATGATGAACGCGCGCCCAAGACTCGCCCAACTGTCGAAAAAGATATTCATTGCCTCTGGAAAATCCGCCCAATTCACTCCAGTTCACTCAACAAATACAATTACCCTCAAGGTCAGGTTTTTCGACAGGCCCACTGCCCCCATCCCCGAATCAGGGATAACCGGTTCCAGGAAACTTTTCCCTGGCGCACTTGAATTATGATTATCAGGCAACAATATCCTGAACCACGTTGCCGTATACGTCTGTAAGGCGAAAATCACGCCCGTTGTAGCGATAGGTCAATTTTTCATGGTCAAACCCCAGCAGCGCCAGGATCGTCGCGTGGAGGTCGTGAACATGGACCTTCTTTTCGACAGCGGCGGCGCCATATTCATCGGTCGCCCCGTGTACAATGCCACCTTTGACGCCGCCACCGGCCATCCACATGGAAAAGCCCCGGTGATTATGATTGCGCCCGGGAACCTCAAAGGAGTTGGAGGCATTGGCCAACTGGCGCGTTGGGGTCCGGCCAAACTCTCCACCCCAGACCACCAAAGTGTCGTCGAACATGCCGCGTTGCTTCAGGTCCGCGAGAAAGGCCGCCATCGGTCGGTCCCATTCCCCGGCCTTGCGCCTCATGCTGGATTCCAGGTTGGCGTGATGATCCCAGCCGCTTTGCCAGACTTGCACGAAGCGCACTCCCTTTTCCAAAAGCCGCCGCGCGATCAACATTTGACGCCCCGGCTCGGTTTCCGCGCGGTAAAGTTGCCGGATGTTTGCCGGTTCCTTGCTGATGTCGAAGGCGTCGGTGGCCTCCATCTGCATCTGGTAAGCCAGTTCAAAGGACTGGATGCGTGCTTCCAAAGCCGCGTCCTGCTGAAGCTGTTTGCTGTGTCTCTCGTTTAGTTGGGTAAGGAGATCGAGTTGCTCGCGCTGCTCTTTTTGAGAGGTGTAATGGTTGCGAATGTTCTCAATCAATTTCTCAATGTCGGTGTGCCGTGCATTGATATACGTGCCCTGGAAAATGCCGGGCAGAAACGCGCTGCGCCAGTTCTGAGAGCCTCCCAAAGGACTGCCGCTGGAAAGGACCACGAACCCGGGCAAATTCTGGTTCTCCGTGCCCAGCCCATAAGTAACCCATGAACCCAGGGACGGCTTCACAATCCGCCCGGACCCGGTGTTCATCATGATGGTGCTGATTTCATGCGCCGGAAGATCAGTGTGCATGGAGCGGATGATGGCCATGTCGTCCACATGCCCACCGAGATGCTCAAACACCTCGCTCACCTCAATGCCACTATTACCGTGCTTGATAAATTTAAACGGTGAAGCAAACGCAAACCCATCCTGGCCCGGGAGCGGTTCGCCGTCGTAGCGGCTTAAAGCGGGTTTGGGATCAAAGGTGTCAATGTGCGAGGGTGCCCCTTGAGCGAATAAATGAATGACCCTCTTGGCTTTGGCCGGAAAATGAGGTTGGCGCGCGGCCAAAGGAGACAGATTGGCACGCGTCGGCGACGCGGACAGAGATTGCGGCATCAGGCTGGCCAGGCTCATGGCACCAAAACCCATGCCCATGCGGTTCAAAAACTGGCGCCGTGTCAAAAAAATATCCTCCAGGCGCGGCTGATGATGGTTGTCCATAATGCGATTCAAAAGGTTCGAGGGAGTTAGACGTTACCGACAAGCAATTTGGTTAAATTATTTTTTACTTTTAATTCTTTCTGAACATTCATTGGGCTTACTGCCTCATCACCCGGTAAAATCGGAAAGATTGGCCGGCCGAATCCACAAGCGGATATTCTCCAGTGACCGAGGTGAAGTTGGTCAGCACGGTCCAATTGGTCAAATCACCCGAAAATTGCAGAATATAATTGTAGCCGGGCTCCACCAGCGCGGTCGCTTGAAATTGGTTTCCTGCACCAATGCTCACAGGACCAAAACGAGGCGCGGCACTGAAAAACCGCAGAATGGCGTCCATGTATGCCGTGCGAGCCGAGGCCGAGGTGATTGTCTCAAAGGGAAATCCCAGGAACACCACTTTGCCCCCGCCACCTGACCCGTCGTGTTGGACCGCCGCCGTACCGCCTAGGCCACCGGAATAATTCATGGCCGAACTGGCGCCAACGCCTGACGGTGTCAGCCCATCAGGAAACTGCACCCAATACGTCCCTTTGGTTCCATCATCACAAGCACCGGAAGGTTTGCCTGAAAAAATGGATCCCGACGCCGCTGTGAAGGAGCGGGTCTGCGAATTGTTGTGACTGTCGCTGGCCAGAGTCACCTTCAACTGATTCTGAAGAAATGCCTTGTCCGATGACGACGCCGCGGAACGGCCCAGGCTCCATGCAACATCGGCACCTGAGAGCATCAAATAACCGCCGCCGTTGCGGAATGCGGTGAGATGCGATTGAGCGGCACTGTTAAGCACATTGGTTGCCTCCTGCCCGGCCGCCCAAATGACGATGGCGTAATTGGTCAGGCTGACCTGCCCATTGAGCACCGATGCGCGCTGGCACGAGTCAAAGGGCATGGCGCTTGCAGTGGCAATGGCCTTGCCATGCTGCACCACGTAATCAAACGCGTTGATATGGCGAGGCAGCGTGCGCTCGATGGTGCCTGAGTTGCCCGGCGGCTGCCAGTTGTTGGCTGTGGGTGTCTGGCGCAAATTGGTTGTGCGGTCAAAACGCGTAAACCCATTGACAAATAAAATGCGAGAAGAATGCGGCGATTGCGCCCGACGGCACCCGACCGTTTCGGAAGGCATGGATTCACCGCCGGAATTGACCGCCGCCACGCGAAAGTAGTAATCCACGCCGACCGGCACGTTGGTCAACGTCGCCGACAACGTCGCGCCTCCGCTGACGGAGACGGGATTGCCAAACCCATAGCCATTAGTGGATTGATAAACCACGTAACCCGTGGCCGAGCCGCTGCCGCCGCTGCTGACCGGCGCGCTCCAGGAAATGGAAACTCCATTGCTGGAAGACAACGCACGAACGCTGGTGGGCGGTTCGGGTAGAAAAACCAGCGGGGCCCCGTCAAATTCATTCATGTAGCGGACAACCGCCTGGTAACTGGCTCTCGCGGCCCAGTTGCGGACATTGGGATCGCGAAGAAGCAAACCGTCCATCACGTTGTCGTGAAAGGCCACCTCCATGATCGTGGCGTCGAGCTCGCCGGCCAGCAGATTGTTGTCAATTTCCCTGAAAACACGCGAACTGCTGGCGAACGTGATGCCACTTCCGCGGTTGTGCCATGGGAATTCCAATTGCGCGTTGAGGCCAATCATGTCCGTGGTCACTTCGTTGCCAATCAACCACGCCAGCCGGAACTGGTTGGACGTGCTGCTGTTGGGAAACAAAGAGTTGTTGTTGTATAGCCCCATTGTGCCCCTGGCCGTCGCCGTGTTGGTGTTGCCTGTCGTGGCATTGGAATGAAACCCGATGTAAACACGTTTGAACATGTTGCCGCTTTGTTCGCGATTCATTTCCCGCGCCATGCGGGGACGAGCCCCACGGTCTTCATCGTCGGGAGTTTCGGCGGGCGCGCTGTAGAGCGTGATGGGTTGCCCCTGCCCAAGGGAACTTTTTACCCACCACCGCGCTCCTTCATCCTCGCGGGGATAGCCGGAGCCGGAATCGCTCATCCCGTTCCCAAACCGGATGGCATCGGCGATAACCACGCTGCCCGCCAGCGGCAAGGGCTGGAGATTGCTGATTGCAACAGAACCGCTTGGCGAATTTGAACCCGCATTGAAGTAATACGTTCCCAGATATACCCAGCCATTGCCGACCATGTGATGAGGAATCCGCACTTGAGATTCACCGCCCGTGTGGCGGATGCGATAAAGCTGGTCCGTGCGGTCCGCGCCATGCCTGACCCACGTGTAAACCGGATAAAACCCGGCCACCGGAATGTTGGGCGTGTAGGTGGCCGTGGCGGTTTCCGACGCGGACAGCACAGCCCAGCGAAAGCCAACCTGACCTGCTTGCCCATAATATACAGGCTCTGTCGTGTCGTCGTTCCATGAACCGGAATAAGTTACCCCTGCGCTGGTGTTGTCCAAGACCACCTCATTGGTTTGATGTCCAATGGGTCGCAGCGGAACCACGGTGGCTCCGGCATTAAAACAATAATAGCCGAAGATCGCCGCCTGGTCGTGGTTGCCGTAATCCTCGTTCATGTCCACCAGCACGCCGCGTTGAAGCGCCCAGCCATTGTTGTAAATCCAGCCATGGCCACCACTGGTAAAAACAATCCTTCCGGACAAGGCGCCCTGTGGCTGGGTTGCGGCAGGAGCAATGGGACCCGAAATTCCGGCAGGCGTTAAAACCTGATCCTCCGAAGGAACCGGACGTGTTCCATCGGAATACGTCACAAAAGTGTCGGGCGACTGATAACCGGACGAAAGGAAATACCGGCTTATTTCGCCAGAAGATTCGCAACACACAGATTCACCGCCGGCGGGGCTGACCAATGAAAGGAACGCAACAAAGCCCAGCCAAGCAAATGGAGGCAGTCGATTGGAAATAGAACGATCAGGCATTGTCTTATTCATACTGTTCATTTTCCCAAAAGATTTTGCAATCTTTTGAGGGCAGAGGCCCGGCACTCAGGCAAAAAATCACACCTACTTTTGCTTGCCCGAACAGCCGTTCCCTGCAATTGAGATATCCATGAACCGCACCCGCATCATTCTGGCACTGGCATTGTTTGGCTTGTTCAGCCATGCAATTTCCTCGCAAGCCCAACCAGAGATCCCAGCCTCACAGACCGTCAACAAAATAGAAGATATTGTCATCTACGCCGACGAACGGTTTCACAGCGCCTTTCCATCCGTTGTGAAGCGTCCAAACGGCGAATTGATCGTGGCCTTCCGTCGCGCGCCGGAGCGCCGTATTTTTGGTGAAACCAGCACCAGCCATACTGACCCGAACAGCTATCTGGTCCTGGTGCGCTCCAGGGACAACGGAAAAACCTGGAGCCGCGAACCGGAATTGCTCTTTGCCCATCCCTTCGGCGGTTCCCAGGATCCCTGTTTATTGCAGTTGCGTGACAACTCGCTGCTTTGCGCCAGCTATGGCTGGGCTCTCATCAAGACCAATGCCATTGCCAAGTTGCGCTCGCCCACG
>CALJZV010000026.1 GCA_937983475.1 uncultured Verrucomicrobiales bacterium | reverse complement strand
GCGGGTGAAACGCACCTGAATGTCACGCTTTTCCAAGTCCAGACGGATCTGTTGAAGGTCCGGCCGCTGGCGGAGGCCGCGATGCCAGCTCTCGTGCAAATCAGGCATCTCCTTGACGGCGATCAATTTTTCCTCAGGGACAATTTCAACGGCATGCCAGGCTCGAAAATCATCGGTGAGCAGGTTTTTGAGCACGTTTTGCTGGATAAAATGGGCCTGGCGCGCCTCCACCACATCGGTCAGTCGCGCGGCGACCTCGGCCTCGGCCTGCTTTTCGTCCAAGGGAGCAAGTGTGCCGACCTCAACCCGCTTACGGTTTTCAGCCAACAGGCGCTCGGCCAACTCCAGCGCCTTTTCCTGCACCTTGATGTTTTCTCGGGTAAAGATGAGGTCGAGATAGGCCACTTCGACTCGGCTGACCACGGTCATCATTTCTGAAGCCAGTGCGGCTTCAGAGATGTGGAGGTTTTTTTTCGCCACAAGGATGTTTTGTCGCCCGGCATCAATGAGGAAATCCCGAAGCAACGGCTGACGCAAAGTCACCCCCGCCCTGCCCTCGTAAAAATCAAAATCCGATCCGCGGCTGGTGCCAGTGCGATGATTGAGCGTAGGTGTCAGATTGTATGTGAGCCCCCAGGGTGAGGCGCCTCTTAATCCTGCGCCGAAGTTATTGTTCTCCGTGGTGGTCGAGGGAAACGGCTCGCCGGTGAAACTGTTCAATCCCCCCTCGCGCGTGTTGCTGTCGTGAATGGCCGAAGCCTCCAAAACCGGATCATAAACCGAATAGGAGCCCTCGATGTCAAACCGGGCAATAACAGGGCCCAGTCGCTGAATCTGCACGTCAAAGTTATGTTCCACCGCCATCCGAATGCATTCGGCAAGGCTCATCGTGCGGACGGTGTTGGTCTGGGAACGCGCTCCTGGCGCGGTCAACAGCAAGGCAATTAAAGCGAATATGACAGATCCAAAACGCATGGGCAGCGAGGTTGCTTGATTTGAAGCCCCGCGTCAAACCGGGAGCGCTTTGAATTCACAGTCAGATAAAACTCACGCCGAGGCCCGCTGAAGCCGGTCGCCGATGGCGAGCCATTCGTGCCCATCCGGTGTCGCCTCCACCACGATCAACTCCGCGCCCGCTTCGTCACAGTGGTGCAACTCGGCGTAAATGGCCCGCGCAAACGCCTCCGCATCGTGTGGGATCACCGACACCCGGCCCAGGGCTGGGCTCATGGGGATGCGTGTGTGCGCCACCACATGGGTTCTGGAAAATTGAAACCCTGCCTCGACGATGCGCCGATTCAACTCAGGCTCATTTTCCCAGGACCAGACCACCAGGCGGGCCCGAGGCGAATAATGCTTCTTGAGGAGGCCCGGGCTTTTGAGAACGCCCGCGCCCGCGCCCACAGCCAATTCACCCGTGACCGCCAGCAGCGATTCCTCGTGAATCATTCCGGGCCGCAGCAGGCGCGGCGGCGACACGGTCACATCCAGCACGGTGGATTCCAAGCCCACTTGCGATTGGCCACCGTCCACAATCAGCGGAATTTTGGTTCCCAGCGATTTGAACACATGGCGCGCGTTGGTGGGGGAAACCTCATTGGACAGGTTCGCGCTGGGCGCTGCCAGCGGAAAGCCGCATTCGCGAATGACTTCCTGAATAAAGGGATGGCTTGGCCAGCGAATGCCCACGGTTTCTCCACCCGCAGTCACCGCGTCCGGAATCTCGCTCGATCGAGGCAGCACCAATGTCAGCGGCCCAGGCCAGAACGCCGCCGCCAATCGGCCGGCCAGTTCAGGCCATTCAGAAACGCACCTGCGGGCCATGTCCAACCCAGCCACATGCACAATGATCGGATTGTGCTGCGGACGTCCCTTGGCCTTGTAGATTTTTGCGACCGACCGGGCATCCAGCGCGTTGGCAGACAAGCCATAAACCGTTTCGGTCGGCACGGCGGCCAAGTCACCCGCGCGCAGGACATTGACAGCGCGCCGCACTGCCTCCTGGAACAAGGCAGGCGTGTGCGTGGAAAGAATCTCGGCCTGATATCTTTGGTCTGTCT
>CALJZV010000025.1 GCA_937983475.1 uncultured Verrucomicrobiales bacterium | reverse complement strand
ACCCGCATCACCCTGAAATCAAACCCCTTTTTGACCCCGGCGTTAAGCCATAGGGGCTAGGCCACTCGCGCCATGAGTTACTTCATGACCATTTCGGGTGAGTTACCACCAGGAGATTTTTCTCCAGTGGAGTTTCTGCCCATTTCCAAAGGCCAGAAGTATGTTGCCGACCTTGAGGTTGAGCTTTCTTTGGCTGACGGCGCGCCAGTGTGGTTCGCGCACGATGGCCGGACTGGAACGAGCCACGATTTTGTGAGCGAGGCGCAGAATCATTGTTGTGAGCATGGTTCGCTTGAGGGCACGGTGCTTTACCGGCTGATGTCAGCTTGCGTGAGGGTCGGTTGTGTGTTTCGTATTTGGTGGGCTTCAGACGATCCACGCTGCCACCGGAAGCTCGCAGAGTTTTCGAGTTTGGATGAGCTTTGCTCTGGCATTGCCAAGATGTCTGATATTTCAGTGAGGCGAACAAATGCCGTGGCCTCCAAGACTCGTTTTGATCGGAGCGGGTGAGTTGGGACGGGCGCGGGGGAGCGGGGCATCAAACCTAGCCATTGTTGAACAAGCCCCCGTGAAGTTTCGCCACAGGGCGGGACCGTCACCGTCAACCCGTGAGTCCGGGGTTCATTTCCCTTCTTCAAATTTTCCCCAAGTGGCCGTCCGCAAGGACCCTATCGGCGAAATAAAACCGGGATGTCGCTGCTGCCCTCTTTCAGGGCTTTGAACAGCGAATGCTCGGGCTGGTTGTGGTAGGAGTGGCATTCCAGGCAATCATGCCGGGCGCCGCCCTGGGGCTGGTGGCAGGAGATGCAGACCTGAATGGACGGCAGCATGATGTCCGCCGCCGTCGTGCTGCTGCTGGCGTCCTGATGGCAGACGTGGCAGCTCACATCGGTGTGTTTGGAGTGATCGAAGCGTCCCCGGCTCAACCAGCGCTGCGGCATTTCCGGGCGCGTGATCAGCGGCAGGTCCGCAGTCGGCTTGACCTCATGGCAGTAGGCGCAGCCGGGGAACAGCGATCGGCCATCAATGCCCAGCCCGCCGATTGTGGACGCGGGCGCGGTGCGCTCATCGCTGTGGAAAATTTTCTGTTCCAGCTCCTCCCCGTAACCGTACTGGCGGCGCAGGCTCTCGATGCGGCCCTGCACAAAGGCCTTCATCTCCTCCTGGGCGGTGATGCCCCGCTCTCGCGCGGCGTAATCGGCATATTGCTGGGGCAGGCTGCCCAAAAACGCACGCACATGCGCCGGGTCGCCGTGCGGCAGCGTCAGGCCGGGATGATCGCGGTCAAACTGGAGCGAATGGCAGCTCTGGCAGTGCTGTTCAAAGGTGATTTTTTCATAGTAAACGCCATCCGCTCCGGGCTGGTGGCACGACGCGCAGTCCAGCGGTCGTCCGTTGACGAGCGTCATGCCCGGATGATCGGCGCGGTGGGTGGCGTGGCTGAAGCGCAGCGTGTTGGGGTCTTTATTTGACTCACGGTGAATTAAAAACTCGGGATGATCCTTGGCAAACTCCGTGATGACTTTTGTGAAGCCCTCTTTGGGGCGGGCCAGCTTGAACGAATCGCGCGTCCAGTCGTGTTGAAACTCAAAACTGGCGGCGGACAGCGCCTGGCCTTTTTTCGCGGACGCCTGCATGACGGCCTCGTCGCCGTGGCAGCGGACACAATGGCTGGAACTGACGGCCTTGAGGTCCGGCGCGCCGACGTGTTCCTTGTGGCAGGCCGAGCAGGAATATTCCCAGGCGACATTGGGCTCGTGAAACGTGTGGTGGGGATGGCACTGCTGGCAGGCGAGATCGATGCCCGTGGTTTTGGGCTCGGGATTGTCCAAAAGTTTTTTGAACTCAAATAGTGAGGGGTCCGCCACGGAAGCGGATTGAAGCCATCCCGCCGGTCCGCTTTTGCCCGCTGCGTGGCATGCGGCGCATTCCGCTCCGTTGCCCGGGTGCCTGGCCGCGGCCATTTGCTGGAAGGCGAGGCTTGAATGCGGCGTCGAAAGTTCTCCGGGCGAAATAAACTTCCAGCGAAATGAGCCGTAGAGAATCACCAGCAACAGCGCAAACGTGGCGACGATCACCGAGCGTGTGAGAATGCCGCGCTTGGCGCGCAGGCTCAACTGGGGCTGGCAGCGCAGGCCAGGATGCGCGCAGCGTCCATCGGGACGCGGTCCCTCATCGCATGGGCCGCCGCGAGACTTGGGGCGCGTGCAACTATAGGTCACGGTGCCGTCGTCGTGGGTGGTCGCCGAGGGGCGGCATTCATCCGAGGCGCCGCAATGGCCGCCGCCGTCAGGGCCGTTGTGGCAAGGCTTGCCGTCCTTGAGCCAGCCGCAGACCCATTTCTGGTTGGGCCGCTCGTAGGCCTGGGAATTGAAATCGGGCGAGGGCAACTGCTCTTTCATCGGGCTCCTCCCGAGAACGCGTTGATCAGTACCACGTGAACCACCGAGAAAATGAGCAGGCTGTAGGTGAGCGGGATGTGGGCAAACAGCCAGAGCTTGAGCGTTAACTGCAACGAATGGTGGTAATCCAGCCCGTCTTTCTGGCGCACGAGGTCGGCGATCTGGCGCATGACGTCGCGCTCCTGGTCGTTGAGGAAGCGGTTGAGGTTTTCAATCTTCTTGAGCAGGCGGTTGAGCGGGCTTCGCACCTCGAACAGGTGCTGCCAGAAATGCCTCGGCCCGGAGAAAAACCCCGCCAGTTCCTGCGCGTAAAAATCGGCCACCGTGGACGCCTTGGCTTCGGGAATGGACTGAAGCGCCAGCGCCTCGGCGCGCTCGCGGAACGACCTTCGGATCACCGGAATGGTTTCAAAAATCACTTCGCCGCCGCGAGTGGTCAGGCGCTTGGGAAAGGTGCGGGATAGAATCAGCCCCAGAATTCCGCTGCCCATGACCAGCGCATACAGCAAAGCCAAACTTCCCTCGAACCAGCCTGTGGGCGCGCGAAAGCGGATGTGCGCCACAAACAACAGCAGCGTGAAAAAGCCGGCGTAAATGTGGAACTGAAGCCAACCCTTGGAGGTGGCCAGTGGCAGGAAAGGAATTTTTTTGCGCCCGTTGTAAACCGTCAGGATGACCATGAGCGTCAACAGCAACCAGCCGGTGAGATATGTTGCGCGCGGCAGCGCGGCTATATTTTCTTTGAACCACAGCGCGAGAAGGACGCTCGCCAGCACGAAGAAAAACAGCCTCACAGCCCATTGCGTTTTACGGGAGATTCTCATTTGAGCCATTGGGCGAAGTGGTCCAGGCTGCCCATGTTCATGCGCACCAGGGCGTCATGCGGGCAGGCCCGCTGGCAGGCCGGCCCGCCGAACTGCTCGACGCACAAATCGCACTTGGTGGCTTTCAAGATGGATTTCATGTCTTTATCCACCAGGAGCCGGCCTTTCTTGTCGCGCACCTCCACCATGCGGATGGCTTCGTAGGGACAGTTGTTGGCGCAGGTTTGGCAACCGATGCAGGTGGCCTGGTTGATGACCACCTCGCCCTCGAAAGTCTGGCGGTGTATGGCGCCGGTGGGGCAGCCGATCATGCAGACCGGGTCGGAACAGTGCATGCAGGCGTTGGCAATCATGATGTTGCCATTGATCGGCCCGTGCCGCAGGAAGCGCGGATTGTTGTTGTGCGTCGCAGCGCAGGCGCGCACGCAGTCGTCGCACCGGGTGCACTGGTCCAGGTCAATCACCATCGTGGCTGTGCCGTTGAAGAACCGGTGCTCGGCCAGAAATTCCATCATGTCCGCATCCATGGCGCCGGTGGTTGAATCACCGGCTTGCGCCGTGGTCTCCACGAGCGGAGGCAACTGCGCCACAGGCATGGCGGGCAGCACCAGCTCCTCGATGATGGCCGTGGGAATCACGATGACATGCGAGTAGCCAATGGCGGTAAGGGTGTTCTGGAAGGGCACAGTGGAATTTTTCTTCCGCCAGTTGTGCGCGATTTCCTGCAGGCCGTAATGTTGCCCGGCCCCCAGGTAATTAAGAGTGCGCTGGCCGCGCCCGAATTTCCGGCTCAGCCGCGCAAAGCCGGCCCGCACCAGCACCAGGCCATTGACGTAATCGCCCTCCTGCACCACGACCGGTTCCTTGTCTGAGGCGTTGGCGGAGCCGGACTTGACCATCCGCTTGTAATCGCCCGACCAGTCGTATTCGCCGAAGGTGAGAAACTCCGCCGAGGCGATGACCTTTTCGAGCTTTTCGGGAGGAAGAGCATTGAACAGCGGCAGCGTCAGCAGGTGACTGGCCAATGCACGCTCGCGGTAAATCTGGTCAATGCGCTGGCGCAAATTCTTGTCGTGGCGCATCAGGTCGCGCAGGCCCTGCCAGCGGATTTCGAGCAACTCGGCGTCCTTTTCGCAAAAGACCGTGGCTGTGCGGGGAATCCGCCCCAGCGCGGAGATCTCTCCAAAAAATTCGCCTGCCTCGATCACGGCGGTCTGGTGCCGGTCCAGCACGCGGGGCACATCCTGCAACACCACGCGGACTTCCCCTCCGTCAGCCTGGCGTGACGCCACCTCGTCGCCGAGGCTCAACTCATGCGGTTGGCGGGTTTCGGGATTCTTGGAGTTGGACCATAATTGGGTCAGGCTCCGGAACAGGCTCCGGCGGACGGTGTCCTTGCGGCCAAGAATCGAGGCGGGCAGCTCGGGCTGAAGCACCACGCGCACCTCGCCGGAAATAATCATGAACGCCGAGGTGCCATGGTCGCCCTGGCGCACCACGATTTCGCCGCGGCTGTATTTGCGCAAGCGCGTGTCGTGCTGGAGAATGCCGCGCAAGGGCAGCCGCTTGGGAAACGCGTCGGGTTTTATTTCCTTGAAAGGCGAGAGTGACAGCAGCCGATCCAGGTCGGCCTCGGACATGTTCCCGAAGGACGTGGATTCGTCCCACCGCTCAGGTCGCTCTGAGGAGATGATCATGCCGTGTTAATGGGAAATGAGTTCAGGCATCGAGGGTGACGTCGGTTTCGGGCTTGCAAACGCAGGTCAGGCATGAGCCCTCCTCGGCTGGCGCGTTGTGGTCGCCCAGGTATTTTACCTGGCCGGACTTGAGAGCCACCAGGCAGGTGCCGCAGCTTCCCGAGCGGCAACCGCTGTCGATGGCGACGCCCTGTTTCTCGGCGAAGTCCAACAGCGATTCGCAGCTTGGATCCCATCGCCCGCCTTTGCCAGAACGGCTGAACGAGACCTTGATTTTGCCGAACACCTGGGTGTCCTCGTTGAGTTGAGGCGCGTCAATTTTCTTGCGGGTGGGCGCGCCGAAGGCTTCGGTGAAAATACGGTTTTTGGGCACGCCCCAGTCACCCAGATGCTGAACCATGTCCGCCATCATTCGCGGCGGGCCGCAGATGAAAAAGTCATAGTTGTTCGATGGCAACAGATCCTTGAGCAGCGAGACGGTGACATGGCCCTTGTGCTGGAAATCTTTGGCTTCCGCGTCCGTTGGCTTGGGCTTGCTGTAACAGACGTGCAGGCGCACCTGGTCATGCGCGGCGGCGATTTGCTCCAAATACTTTTTCTGAATGTGCTCCTCGCTGTTGCGCGCGCCGTAAAAAAACCAGACTTCGCGTTTGGAACCCGATGCCAGAACGGCGTTGAGCATGCTGAGCATCGGTGTGATGCCAACGCCGCCGGAAATCAGCACCACGGGGATTTCCTTGGCCAGATCGAGATAGAAATGGCCGGCAGGCGCCTTGACATCGAGAATGTCGCCCTCGTTGAGGGTGTCGCAAAAGTAGCTTGAGGCCAGGCCCGGAGGCGCCTCGGGCTGATCGTGGGGCGGCGGCACTTTCTTGATGGTGACGCGGTATTGGTTGTCGTCCCGCACATAGTCCGAGATGGAGTAGCACCGGACGACCGGCTTGGGTTGCCCCGCCACGGGGAGCTGAAAGGTCAGGTACTGGCCGGGTTTGAATCCGGCAATCGGCTTGCCGTCGTGCGGCGCCAGGTAAAAGGAAAAAACGTCCTCGCACTCCCGCACTTTTTTGGCGATTTGAAACTTGCGGAATCCATTCCAGACCTGGCGTGCCTGCTCGGCCTCTATGCACCGGAGCATGGCGGTTTTGATCGATAGGCCCATCTGCTCGAGCCATAGCCGTTGCTGCTGCCGCTCAAAACCGATTCGCCGCGCGTAACCGTAGAGTTGCACCAAACCCTGCATCAACAGCGCCGCAAAAAGGACCAGGCCAATCGTGTAGCCCACGTGCCAGTCGGAAAGCCACCGCAGCTTGTCGAGCAAAGGTTGCATCTGATGGTCGAATTGTTACAAAGGCAGGGTGCTGAGTAAACGGATAACTTCCTTGCCGAAGGCGCTGAAGGCCTCCAGGTCATTGCTTCACGGCTTCATTTTGTTGGGACTTGGGGCTTCGGTATGCGGGGACGACTCAGTTCAGGTGCCGAAATTCCTGGGCGCAGCCTCGTGCAGCTCCACCAGTTGCCATGGAGGCGCGGATGAAAAAAACAACCAATACCACGTCTGGTCACGGCTGGATTTTCACTCCCGGTCTTACGCGACGCTTACAACCGCGCGCTCGGAGCGGTTGGCCGAGCTTCTCAAGCTGGAGGACGCCTCCAAAAGCCTTCGATGCACCAGTTGTCATGCGCCGTTTCACGGCGTTGCGGAGGAATTTCGCCTGCCCGCGGCGATGCCTTCCCACGGTGTATCCTGTGAATCCTGCCATGGACCGGCTGAACCGTGGATCCGCTCGCACACCCGCCCGGATTTCACCACCGCCGATCGCGTCGCCAGCGGAATGCGCGACTTGAAAAACCTCTATGTTCGGGCCAACACCTGCGTGGCATGCCACCAGACGCTGGACAGCGACCTTGCCGCCGCAGGCCACCCTGAACTGCACTTTGAACTGGATGGCCAGTGCGTTTCCCAGCCACGCCACTGGAAAGAGGCGGAATC
>CALJZV010000024.1 GCA_937983475.1 uncultured Verrucomicrobiales bacterium | reverse complement strand
CGCTTTTCCTTGGGCGGCTTGACGCCCAAACAACAAACCATTTGAAGCCCTGTTTTCCCGGCGGCGCCAGGGCGCCTTTTTCCCACAGCGCCGTCAGGCCGGCGCACTCCAAAGTTTACCCCGCGCCGCGAGCCGCCCCGGACAACTCCCAACTCCATCGTTCGAGCAGGCTTCCAAAACTTTGTCCGCCATGTGGAAAACTTTATTTTGAGAGCCAAAACTTTGTCCGCCACGTGGAAAACTTTATTTTGTGAGCCAAAACTTCGTCCGCCACGTGGAAAACTTTATTTTGAGAGCCAAAACTTCGTCCGCCACGTGGAAATCTTTATTTTGAGAGCCAAAACTTCGTCCGCCACGTTGGAAAACTTTTTTTGAGAGCCAAAACTTTGTCTGCCACGTTGGAAAACTTTTTTTTGAGAGCCAAAACTTCGTCTGCCACGTGGAAAAGTTTTTTTTGTAAACCGAAATTGGGTGGTTTTCGCGGGAGGACTGGCTGCAAGTCGCTTTTGGGCAGCGGTTTGGCGGATTTCCGCCCATTTGCCCCGAAAAACGCACGGGGTCTCTGAAAATCGTCCCAAAGGCCGTCCGCAAGAGGTGCCGCCGCAAGGATCCGATGAAAAACTCGCGGTCGGTCGCACCGGCTGAGCCGGTAAAGTGACATACTTTTTGGGATGGTGGACCCCGGGCGGCGCTGCGCTTGCCCGGGGCTATTATAGGTCGCCCCTGACGGGGCTTCAGGTCAGTGCTTCGCAATAATTAAAAGGCAAAGTTGGCCGGTGAATGCACTCTGGCCTGGCATTTACCGGGGCGCCTTCCACGAGCCCCTGAGCTTTCATCGGGAGAATAAATCGGACTCGCAGGAGCTCGCCTCTCCGGCAAATTCTTTCGGCGAAATGAAAAAGCCAGACTCGCGGAGATCGTGCGTCCGGATTTCTGTGGCTGGATGAGTTATTCCTTGCCGGCAGTTTCGGGCTTGGCTTCAGCCGGGGCGGATGGGGCACTTTTTTTGGCCTTGGGCTCGCGCGGGGCAAACTCAAATCCGACTTTGCCGGTCTTGTCGGCCACCAAAAAGGCGGAGAAGGGGCGGCCTTTCTTGGAGATGAATTTGTGCAGGAGATCGGTCTTGCCGTTTTGGAGGATCTTTTTGACCTGCTCGCGCTCGATGGGGCGCTGGAGAATGATCTTGCCCATGCGGAAGTCGCAGCCTTGTTTGCGCAGCGCCTTTTCGCATCCGTAGGCCATGCCGTGCTCGTAAACCGGCGACTGGCATTTGGGGCAGTTGCCGAGCGGTTCCTGTCCGGAAAGGTCAATTTCGGGAGCGGTGCCTTCGCCGTCGGCGTTGTCCTGGCCGAAGTCAAATTCGACCTTGAACTCTGGCGTGAGCTTGAGGATTGCGGCGAATGGCCGGCCCATTTTGCTGCGGAAACCCTGGATGGGGCCAACGGTCTTGTTTGCGAGAAGCTCTTCGACCTCGGGGATTTCAAATTGCCGTCCGGCCATGATTTTCCACATGGCGAAGTCGCATTTGAGGCACTGGAACTTTTTATAATTCTCCTTGATGACGCCGCCGCATTTGGGGCAGGGGACTTTCAGTTCGCCGAAATCGCCGGGAACGGTGTCGCTCTCGTACTGCTTTGTTTTTTCGACGATGGCGCGGGTCATGTCGGCGATCTGCTGCATGAAGTCCTGCCGTTGCAGTTCGCCGCGTTCCATTTGCTTGAGCTTGAATTCCCAGTTGCCGGTCAGCTCGGGGGAGCAGAGTTCGGGGACATTCAGGCCGCGCAGCAGGGTGATAAGAGAGAAGGCCTTGGCAGTGGGTTGAAGCTCGCGCGCGTTGCGAACGAGGTATTTTTCATGGATCAACCCTTCGATGACGGCCGCGCGGGTGGCCGGTGTTCCAAGCCCTTTGGCGCTCATGGCCTCGCGCAGTTCCTCGTCCTCAACCAGCTTGCCGGCGCCTTCCATGGCTGAAAGCAGCGTGGCTTCGGTGTAGCGCGGCGGGGGTTTGGTCTGGTGATGGTGAACATCCACCTGCGAGGTGTTCACCGTCTCGCCGGATTGCACCGGCACGAGGCTGGCGTTCTGGTCGTCGGTCTGGGCTTCCTTGCCATAGACGGCCATCCAGCCGGGGTTGACCAGAATTTTGCCCTCGGTCTTGAACGGCTCCTGCTCGACGCGGGTGATGCGCGTGGTGATGAGGAATTCCGCCGCAGGGTAGAACACGGCCAGGAACCGCTTGGTGACCAGATCGTAGAGTTTCTGCTCCGGCTCGCTCAGGTTCTTGGGAAGGAGCGAGGTGGGGATGATGGCAAAGTGATCGGAGACTTTGGCGTTGTTAAAAATGCGCTTGTTGGGCCGCACCCAGTCCTGCTGGAGAATCTGGTGGGCGAAGGTGCTGTAACCGGTGTCGCCAAAGGCCTGCAGGGTTTTCTTTACCGTGCCGATGTAATCCTCGGGCAGCGCGCGCGAATCGGTTCGCGGGTAGGTGAGAACCTTGTGTTTTTCGTAAAGCGCCTGGGCAATGCCAAGGGTGTTCTTGGCGGAGAAGCCAAAGCGGCCGTTGGCCTCGCGTTGCAGGCTGGTCAGGTCGTAGAGCAGGGGGGAAAGCTGCGTGGAGGGCTTGCTTTCCTCGGTGACGACGCCGGGCTTGCCCAGGCATTTGGCCTTGAGCGCCTCGGCCAGCGCGGCATCCCAAAGGCGTTCGGCGCGCAGTTCGCCGTCAGCTTCCTTCTTGTC
This sequence comes from uncultured Verrucomicrobiales bacterium, assembly GCA_937983475.1. Taxonomy (GTDB): domain Bacteria; phylum Verrucomicrobiota; class Verrucomicrobiia; order Limisphaerales; family JACDHS01; genus CALJZV01. The sequence continues at coordinate 11,036 of CALJZV010000024.1, read as the reverse complement.
CTTGGAAAACTTCTCGTCGAACCAGCGCCCGACGTACTGGCCGGCCTGCGCATCGAAGGTGGCGTGGACTTCCCAGTAGTCGCGGGCCACGAACTTCTTAATTTTCTCCTCGCGTTCCACCACGATGGCCAAGGTGGGGGTCTGCACCCGCCCGACGGTGGTCAGATGAAACCCGCCGGTTTTGGAATTGAACGCGGTCATGGCGCGGGTGCCGTTGATGCCGACCAGCCAGTCGGATTCGGAACGGCAGACGGCGGCCTGGGCCAGTGGTTGCAACGCCTGGTCGCTGCGCAGCTTGTCAAAGCCCTCGCGAATGGCCGCGGGCGTCATGGATTGCAGCCAGAGACGCTGGACGGGCTTTTCCACGTCGGCGTACTGGACGATGTAGCGGAAGATCAACTCACCCTCGCGCCCGGCGTCGCAGGCATTGATGAGAGCGTCGACGTCCTTGCGTTTGATCAGCTTGAGCAGGACCTTGAGGCGGCTCTCGTTTTTCTCAATGGGCCGGAGGGAGAATTTTTTGGGAATGACCGGGAGGCGTTCAAAGCTCCATTTGCCGCGCTTGATTTCCTCGTCCTCGGGGGCGACCAGCTCCAGCAGGTGGCCGACGGCCGACGAGATGACGTATTGATCGTTTTCGAAGTAATCGGCCTGTTTTTTGAACCCGCCCAGCGCCTTGGCGATGTCGCTGGCGACGGACGGTTTCTCGGCGATGATCAGCGCTTTACCCATTTAAATTCAGGACAATTAACGTGTCGGCTGTGCCGTTGCAATAGGCTGTATGCCTAAAAATGCGGGGGAAACTGGCCCAAACTTTTGGGGAAGTCAAAATTGTTTTTTGGAGTCGGGATCTCCAACAGGGTGGCCGTCGAACCGTGAACCTGCCTCATTTGCCCAGGCAGAACTGGCTGAAAATCGAGTCGAGCAAATCCTCGGTGGAGGTTTTGCCGACGATTTCACCGACCGCGTTGACGGCGATCCGCAGGTCCATGGCGGCCAGTTCCAATGGCTGTCCCGCGCACAGGGCCTGCACGGTGGTCCGCGTCGCGGTCTGTGACCGGGAAAGGGCTTCCTGATGGCGCGAGTTGATCATCACCTGGAGCATTTCGGCCTTGATGTCGCCGGACCAGACGGCGCGTTTGATCGCGTCTTTTAATTCCTCAAGACCCGCGCCGGTGTGGCACGAGACGTCCAGCGCGGTCACATTTTCCGGCAGGCGCAGTTGGGACGGCAGGTCGGCCTTGTTGCGGATGAACAGGCATTTTTTGCCGGAAAATTCGTTCAGGTAGGTTTCATCGATCGGTGTGAGCGGTTCGGAGGCGTCGAACACGTGGAGAATCAATTCCGCCTTCGCCACCGAGGCGCGGCTGCGGCGGATGCCTTCGACTTCAATTTCATCGCTGGCTTCGCGCAGCCCGGCGGTGTCCACGAACACCACGGGAATGCCGCGAATGGCGGCGGTTTCCTCGATGGTGTCGCGCGTGGTGCCGGCAATGGGCGAAACGATGGCCCGGTCGTGGCCCAACAGTAGATTGAGCAGGCTGGATTTGCCGGCGTTGGGCCGCCCGATGATGGCGGCGCGGATGCCCCGCCGCAGAATCTGGCCTTCGTTGGCTGTGCGCAGCAACTCGGCCATGAACCGCTGAGCCTGCTCCAGTTTCTCAACCAGTTGGTCGCGGGTGTCGGGCGCAATGTCCTCGTCAGGAAAATCGATATGGGCCTCGACGTGGGCGAGGACTTTGACCAAGTCATCCCGCAGGTGATTGATGCGCTGGGAAAGCTTGCCCGCCAGTTGCTCATTGGCGGCGGCCAGCGCCAGGTCGGTCCGGGCGTGAATCAGGTCGGCCACGGCCTCGGCCTGGGCCAGGTCAATGCGGCCATTGAGGAAGGCCCGCTTGGTGAACTCCCCCGGCAACGCCAGACGGGCACCGTTTTCCAGAAGCGTGTCCAACACCCGCTTGGCCGCCAGAATGCCGCCGTGGCAACTGATTTCCACGACATCCTCGCGGGTGAATGTGCGGGGCGCGCGCATCACCGCGACCATCACTTCGTCCACCGTTTTGCCCTGCCGCACAATGTGCCCGTAGTGCAGGGTATGCGTGGGCACCTGCGACAACGCAGTTCTTGCAGGAGAAACATAGGACCGTTCGGCCACGGTCACCGCTTCGGCACCGGACAACCGGAGGACCGCCAGGCCGCCTTCCCCCAAGGGAGTGGCGACGGCTGCGATGGTGTCGGTCAACTGCATGGGAAATAAACTGTTGTCCAGCGGCGGCGAAGTGCAAAGGAATTATAGCGCCGGGGCGAAGCGGAGAGAGGCGTTAATGACGGCAGCTTCCCCGCTGGTTTTCGGCGTCGCGACCCTGAAGAAACAAGCGGGCCTTTTCATAACTTTTCCGGTGCAGATAGTGCAGCAGCTCGGGGTCGGTGGAGGGCGGCAATTGCCGGGTCAGTTGGTCCAGTCGCTCAAACAACGGCATCAGGCTGGGCTTGGTGGGGGCCGTGCGCATGGAGGCGACGGTGGCTTCCAGTTCCAGTAGGGCGTCCAGGACGGCACATTCGGTCTCTGTCATGATTTACCAGTAGCGCACGATGGCCTGCCAACCAAGCGCGAATCTGGTTGGTTGTTTGCTCTGCGGCAAGGGGGCAAGTGCTTCACAAGCAAAAAATTCCAAAATCTAGGCTTGGAAAATGGCATGTCATCAGAAATGATTGCCCGCCTGATGAGACAGCCCGAACAACACAAGGGTCCATTGTTTTTGGGGGTAGAATGCGGTGGGACCAAGAGCGTTGCCATTTTAACGCAAAATAATGGAGGACAAGCGGTTCAGTATGAAGCTGGACCCGGCAACATCCGTTTGCTGAATGACATCCAGCTCGTTAAGCATTTCCAGAAAATCAGCCTGATTCACCGCAGCGCCCGCAAGCCCGATTCGATTGCCATCGGCATGGCGGGAGCCCGGGCTGAATCCGACCGCAAGCGCATCCGCGATGCCGCCGAAAAAGTCTGGCCGGGCATTCCCTGCTACGCCACCAACGACCTGGAGACCGCGTTGGCTGCGGCCAAGTCGCCAAACGGCAAGGAATTTACCCGCGTGCTGCTCGTCAGCGGCACCGGCTCCTGTTGTTTTGGAGTCACGCCTGACGGCAAACGCGTTCGCGTGGGCGGCTGGGGACATTTAATCGGCGACAAAGGCAGCGCCTACGAAATCGGCCTGCGCGCGCTCAAGGCGGTGGTTTATTACTTCGACCGGGATGGCGAATGGCCTCTGTTGGGCCAGAAACTCCTCCGTGCTTTGCAGCTCAACAAGCCCGACGACCTGATTGGCTGGGTGCAAAACGCCGGCAAGGCCGAGGTGGCCGCGTTGGCGGTCACCGTGTTCGATGCCTGGCTGAAGAAAGACAAAATTGCGGCCGACATTCTCGAAGGAGCCGCCTCCAGCCTGGCCAAGGATGGCGCCTGCTGCGCCGCGCGGCTGGTTAAAAAAGGGCAAACGGTTCAATTTGTTCTCGCGGGAAGCATTCTGCAAAAGCAGCCCAAATTCACCGAGATGGTTCGCCGAAAGCTGAAAGAACTCTGGCCACAGGCAGTGGTGACGCCATTGCAGCGCGACAGCGTCTGGGGCGCGGTCGAACTGGCCCAAAAACATGCTGGTTTGAAAGCGGCTCCGGTCGAACCTGTTCGAGTGGAAAAGGCGGGCGACGTGAAGCACCCCGTCATTTCAGCCGACCTGCCCGCCACCGAGCGCCGCAATCCGCTTTCGATCAACCTGGATCAGCTGCCCTTCGAGGAAATGGTGCAGTTGATGTTGCGCGAGGATGCCAAGATTCCAGACGCCATTTACGCGGAGCGGGAAAAGATTGCGCGCGCCATACGGCTGATCACCAATGCATTTAAGAAAGGCGGTCGCCTTTTTTACGTTGGCGCGGGCACCAGCGGACGCCTCGGCGTGCTGGACGCGAGCGAATGTCCGCCCACCTTCCGGACGCCCCCGGAAATGGTCCAAGGTATCATTGCCGGCGGTCAGGCGGCGTTGTGGCGCGCGGTGGAAGGCGCTGAGGACGACATGGGCGCGGGCCAGGAAGCCATCCAGTTCAGCCATATCAATCACAAGGACATTGTCATCGGCATCGCGGCCAGCGGACGGACCCCTTTTGTCTGGGGTGCGTTGCGCGAGGCCCAGCGCCGCAAGGCCGTCACGATGCTCATTTGCTTCAACCCGCACCTCAAGGTGGCCCCCAAGGACCGTCCCCGTATTATCATTGCGCCGGACGTTGGCCCCGAAGTCCTGACCGGCTCCACGCGGCTCAAGGCGGGCACGGCCACCAAATTGATTCTCAACATGCTGACCACGCTTGCCATGGTCCGCATGGGCAAGGTCGTCAGCAACCTGATGGTGGATTTGAATCCGTCCAACATAAAGCTGAAGGACCGCGCAGTTCGGATTGTCTGCGAAATCACCGGCGCGCCGTCCGATAAGGCGCGCACGGCTCTCGAGAAATCGGGATGGGTGGTGAAAACCGCCCTCAAGCGCCTTCGCCGCGAGAGCAATCATCGCATCAGCATTCCCGCGAGCCTCGAACGGCCCGTTTACCGCGCCTCCAGCCAGTCAAAATCCAATAGCGCCATTCAACTTTGAGAGTATCGTGAAGCATGAAAGCGATGCTTCCGGTATTGGTTTCGCTGCTGGTATTGGCCGGCTGTGCCACCCAGAAAATTGACTGGCAGAGCCGGGTTGGCGCTTATTCTTTTGACCAGGCTGTCGTGGACCTGGGGCCGCCCGACAAGATGGCGCAGCTTAGCGATGGCACGATCGTGGCCGAGTGGCTGACATTCCGGGGGCGGAGCGGCCATTTTTACCACGGGCATCACTTTCTGGGGCATCACAGTTTTCATCCATTTTACGAGCCGCCGATGCCCGACCGCTTTCTGCGGCTGACATTTGAGCCCGGCGGAGCGTTGCGTGACTGGAAGCGGTTTGCCCGGTGAGCGTGGCGAAGCCGGCTTTTATTTTCTGCAAAGAAGGCAAACGGCGGTCCGGCTCGTAGACGTTTCACTCCACACTCGGTTTGTCGCGGCGAAAAATCATTTCTACGCTTTCGTTTTCAAAGCCGCTGTGCCATCAATCTCCACCGTGAATGTTTGGGATAAGTTAACCCGGTTGGTCGTGGTCCTGATTTTTCTGGCCATGATTCTGGGCGCCGTCTTGTGGTACACCCCGGTCATTAAGCAAAACGAGCGGATGCGCAAGGAGAAGCTCGAGTTGGACAACAGCATTGCCCGCGAGGTGGAGCAATCCAAGAAACTGGAGGCGCAGATGCGGGCCTTGCAGGATCCGCGCACCGTGGAACGGTTGGCGCGCGAGCGCTTAAGCTACGCCAAACCGGGCGAGATAGTCATCCACTTCGAGGCGCCGAAAATTACCAACGGGACGATAATTCCGCAGCCCTGAGCAGAGCGGCCTCGGCGGCTCATCAGACCGTCAGAATTTCCTTTTCCTTCTGGGCCAGGTGCTGGTCGAGCTTGGCGATGTATTGGTCGGTCAGCTTTTGAATTTCCTTCTCGGCGATGGCCACCTGGTCTTCGGTGACGCCGCCCGCCTTGGATTCCTTTTTGAGCGCTTCCAGCGCGTCGCGCCGCACGTGCCGGATGGCCACACGGCCGTCCTCGGTCATTTTGCGCACGATCTTGACGAACTCCTGACGCCGCTCCTCGCTCAGCTCGGGGAGAACAATGCGAATGACCTTGCCCTGGATGGAAGGCGTGATGCCCAGATTGCTTTTTTGAATGGCTTTTTCAATGGGATGCGTTGAGCCGACGTCCCACGGCTGGATCAGCAACATGCGCGGCTCGGGTGTGGTAATGCCGGCCAGTTCCCGCAGGCGCATTTGCGAGCCGTAAACTTCGACAAGGATGTTTTCCACCAGGCCGGGGGAGGCTTTCCCCGTGCGGACCCCCGCGAACTCCTTCTGCACGACCTCCTCGGTCTTGCTCATCTTCTCCTCTGCTTCCAGCAAAATGTCATCCAGTGCCATACGATTCTCCTGTTTTAGTTATCTTGTGGTTAATTAAAAGCGGCCGTTCGTCAAGGGGGATCAACTGGTTACCAGGGTGCCCACGCGTTCTCCCTGAACTACTTTTTTCAAGTTGTGGGGCTTGAACAAATCAAAAACGATGATCGGCATTTTGTTGTCCATGCAAAGCGAAAACGCCGTCGAATCCATCACCTTCAACTGCCGCTGTAGCGCCTCCAGATACGAGACCTGGGTGAAGCGTTTGGCTTTAGGATTTTTCTTGGGATCCGAGTCGTAAATGCCGTCCACCTTTGTCGCCTTGAGAATGACTTCGGCGCCGATTTCATTGGCGCGCAGCGCCGCTGCCGTGTCGGTGGAAAAATAAGGGTTGCCGGTGCCGCCGCCGAAAATGACCACCCGGCCTTTCTCCAAATGCCGCATCGCGCGGCGCCGGATGAATGGTTCGGCCACCTGCGCCATGGTGATGGCGGTCTGCACCCGGGTGTCCACGCCGATTTTTTCCAGGGCATCCTGCAGGGCCAAAGAATTGATGATGGTGGCCAGCATGCCCATGTAGTCGCCGGTGGCGCGGTCAATGCCGCGCTCGCTTCCGGCCAAACCGCGAAAAATGTTGCCGCCGCCGATGACGATGACGACCTGCACGCCCAGTTCGCGCACCTCGGCAATCTGGGTGGCCATGTCGTGCACGGACGTGGCGTCTATGCCGTGGCCATCGTCACATCCCAAAGCCTCGCCGCTGAGCTTGAGCAGAATTCGTTTGTATTTGGGCTTGGTCTTTTTCATCGCATGGAACGCGTTGCTTGAAAGCAGCGGCGGAGTTCTATCAGTCGCACTTACTTGCGTCAACTGCGCGGGCAAAGTTGTTTTTTATGGCAATAAAAAAGCCGGACTTCATGGCGAAGTCCGGCTCGTATCACTTGATGAATTATCAGGCGCCCGCGCTCTCGCCCACCTGGAAGCGGACGAAGCGGCGGATGACGATGTCGTCGCCCAGTTGCTTGCTCAGTTGGCCGATGTGTTCCTTGACGGTGACCTCGGAGTTCTTCTTGACGAACCCCTGGTCCACAAGGCAGCAGCCCTGGTAGAATTTCTCGAGCTTGCCCTCGACGATTTTGGCGACGGCCTGCGGCGGCTTGTTCTTCACCTGCTCGGCGGCGATTTCTTTTTCTTTTTCGATGATCGCGGGATCGACCTGCTCGCGGGAAACCACGGTCGGGCTTGCGGCGGCGATTTGCAGGGTGATGTCGCGGACCAGTTGGCGAAACTCCTCATTGGCTACGGTGGCTTCCTTGCCGGCGCCGACTTCCACCAGCACGCCGACCTTGGCGCCGGTGTGAATGTAGGCGGCAATCATGCCGTTGCCCTGCACTTCCATGCGATGGGAGCGGGCGATGAGAATATTTTCGCCGATTTTGGCGACCTGGGCAACGCGAAGGCTCTCAAGATCGGCCTGCGGGTTGGAGGCGAGGGTTTTGGCAATTTCGTCGCAGAAGGCGCGGAATGACTCGTTGCGGGCCACGAAGTCGGTTTCGCAGTTGATCTCCACGAGCACGCCCACCTTGGAGCCGGTGGTCACGTGCTGTGCAATGACGCCTTCCTTGGCTTCGCGTCCGGCCTTTTTGGCCGCGCTGGCCGCGCCCTTCTTGCGAAGGATGTCCACAGCCGCGTCCATGTCGCCCTTGGCTTCAGCCAGGGCTTTTTTGCAATCCATCAAGCCGGCATTGGTCATTTCGCGCAGCTTGCCAACAGATTGGGCAGTGATTTCAACCATAAGTTTTAGAATTTTATTTGATCAAAAGGTTAGGCAGCCGTCAGGACAGGTGGACTGTTCTGTCGGCTGCTGGATAATTGCAATCCCGGTCAGGCTGTCGCGGATGCCTCAGAAGCAGCCGGAGCGGCGGCTTCAGGGGTCGGCTCAGTTTTTTCGCCGGCTTCCTTCTCCTCGGCCTCCTGCTTGCGCCGGGCGTACTTGGCATCGAATTCGGCTTTGCCTTGGGAGACCGCTTGGACAATGGTCGAAAGAATCAGGCGGACCGAGCGGATGGCGTCGTCATTGCCGACAATGGGATAATCCACCAGCTCCGGGTCGCAGTTGGTGTCCACGATGGCGACGATGGGAATTTTCAGGCGGCGGGCCTCAGCGATGGCGTTGTGCTCGCGCTTGATGTCCACGACGAACATGGCCGCGGGGTATTTATCCATGCTGCGGATGCCGTCCAGGTTCTTGAACAGGCGGCTCCATTCGCGGCGGTAAACGGCTTGTTCCTGTTTGCCGTAATCGTTGATGCTGCCGTCCGCCTCCATTTTTTCGATTTGCTTGAGGCGGGCGATGGATTTGCGGACGGTGTTGAAATTGGTGAGGGTGCCGCCGAGCCAACGCTCGGTGACATGGAACTGTTCGCAGGCTTTGGCCGCTTCCTTGATGGCCTCCTGGGCTTGTTTTTTGGTGCCGACAAACAGCACTTTGCCGCCCTTGGCCACGGTTTTATGCAGAATCTCGCACGCGGCATCGAGCTGGGCGTGGGTTTTGCTGAGGTCAATGATATGAATGCCGTTGCGCGCGTCGAAGATGAACGGCTTCATGCGCGGGTTCCAGCGTTTGGTCTGGTGTCCAAAATGAACGCCAGCGTCGAGCAGTTCCTTGATTCCAATCGTTATCACAAGTTTTCCTTTTGTTGTCAGCCCGCCGTCATTCTTTGGCGGACCATCCCGCGGAACACGGGATTCGTTTTGATGTTGTTATGGCCGCTCGCCCCGACTCAGAGGCAAATAAAAGGCCGTTTCCCTCTTCCACGCTGGCACAGGCCAGTCTGGTTGAAAAGGGTGCGCACCATAAGACAAGGGGAGGGGAGAGGCAACTGTTTTTTCCGAATCGCAGGAGTGCCTTGGATTTGCCGTGTGAGGGGAACAGGGGAAGTTGGTCTCCTCGGGGGCGCTGATTGCGGAATGGGCGGGGATAGCTTAATGCAGATCCCTGATTTTTAAGAACAGGAACGCGACCAGAAAAAACGCGCCGACAATGCCCGCAATCAATAGGAATATTTTAAACCGCCACAACATACGTTTTGATGGGATTTACCCTCCCGGCGAGGGAGAATATTGGCGGAAAAGTTTTTAACAACTTTAAAAATGTTAAAAACACTAAACAAATTAAACTCTGGGAGGATGCTTTGTCCGCGGCCTCTTGTGATGCGACGGACTGCTTGATTCATCGGGCCACAGAACCCACTCTTAGCAGGTATGGCCGAATCCACACGCCCCCGGGCAGTCTTGTTGGAAATCTGCATTTTCGCTGGCGGGCTCAGTTCGCGCATGGGACGCGACAAGTCGAGCCTGCGGCTGGGGCGCAAGACGTTGCTGGGGCATGTCCGGGCTGCTGCCGGGGCGCTGGATGCACCGGTTAGGGTGATCCGCCGCGACCAGATAAAACGCTGCGGGCCGCTAGGGGGCGTTTTTACGGCGCTGACCACCACGTCGGCCGAGGCGGTGCTGTTTCTGGCTTGCGACATGCCGTTTGTTCCCGGAACCCTGCTTCGAGCGATAATTGAGCAGCATATCGTGTTCGGGCGTGCTGCCTTCACCCGGATGGATCGGGCTGGTTTCCCGTTCATTTTACCAAAAGCCGCTTTGCCGACGGTGGCAAACCAGATTCAACAGGGTCGGCATTCCCTTCAGGCTTTGGCAGCAAAATTGAATGCCGAGTTTTACGAGCCATTGCTGGAGGAGGTGGAAGGGCTGTTCAACGTCAATACCCCCGGGGACTGGGAGCGGGCTCGGCAGTATTATCGGCAAAAGTATTAAACTTTTTGCAGGCCGTCCCTTGTCATTGAGGCAGGGTGAACGTATCATTTGGCCATGTTGAAACGGCTGCTGACTTGGATGGTTCTTTTCTCGATATTGCCCGGGGCCTTCGCGGCCACCGTGCAGTTGAAGGACAAGGCCTCCGTTACAGGAAAAATACTCGCCACCAAAAAAGAGGGTGTTGTCGTAGACCTGGGATATACCGTGCTGGTCATTCCGCGGAACCAGATAGTGAAGATTCTGGAAAACGATTTGGTCCCAGCCAAGATGCCCGAAGCCGCCGTGGTCGCGCCGCAACCTGCGACCTCACCCGTGGAAGCCGACAGCAAGGGTTCAATTTATCAGGTGATGCGCACGCCGCCGCCGGAGCGTTCGGTGCGCGAACTGGTGCAGCATTTGGGCGAAGCGGTCGTGCAGGTCCGCACGCCCGGCGGTTTGGGCTCGGGTTTCTTCATCAATGAGGAGGGGTTTTTGATCACCAATTTTCACGTCATTGAGGGCGAGACGCAGATTTCCATCGAAGTGTACCACCAGCATAATGGCCAATTGGAGCGCAAGAGCTACAAGCAGGTGCGCATCGTGGCCATGAACAAGTTTGCCGATCTGGCGCTTTTGAAAATCGAGGACAAGGACGCTCCAAAATTCGCGCGCGTGTCGCTCGGAGACTCGGACCTGCTCGCTGTGGGGGAACGCGTGTTCGCCATCGGCAGTCCGCTTGGGCTGGAGCGTACTGTCACCGAGGGCATTGTCAGCACCAAGACCCGTCCGTTTCAGGGCGACCTTTATCTTCAGACCACCGCGCAGATCAATCCGGGCAACAGCGGCGGGCCGCTGTTCAATATGCGGGGCGAAGTCATCGGCGTGACCAACATGAAAATCACCTTTGGCGAGGGGCTTGGGTTTGCCATTCCCATTGACGAGGTTAAACGGTTTCTCAACCATCGCGACGCCTACGCGTACGACAATGACAATCCCAGCAATCCCTTCCGCTATCTGCCCCCGCCCAGCCGGGTCAGCAAAGCCGAGAGCGCACCGCAGCCTTGATGCTTTATTTTCGGGAACTTTTAATTGGCCATAACTCAAATAAAACACATGAAACGACTCATTCCCTTCCTGGCAGTGTTCTGCCTGGCGTTTTCCCTCCGCGCCTCGGTTTTGCCGGCGTAAAAACTGTTGCCCGCCGACACCCTGTTTTTCGT
>CALJZV010000023.1 GCA_937983475.1 uncultured Verrucomicrobiales bacterium | reverse complement strand
TCGGCCGCCTCATCCCGGATCTCGAGCCGTACGCGACGTGTAATGTGCGGACGGACAAAACCATAAACTAGGTAGGCCGTCATGATTAGCGGCAGGATGATCGGCAGCAGTATGTCCCGCAGAATCAGCAGGCAGCCGATGAACAGGATGGCCACAACCATTTTGCCGAAAGGGCGGCGCGATTTGAGGTCCAGCGTCTTGAAGCTGGGATACTTCACTTCGCTGACCATCATCACTGACAGCAGAAGCAATATAACCGGCAGCAGATAGCGCCAAATCCCGGTGGCAAAGCCCTTGCCCTCCCACCACATGAGGAACAACGTCAACGAGGCCACCAGCGCCGCCGCCGCAGGAATGGGAAAACCAGTGAAATCTGTGCTGCTGCCCATCGCCGCAAGGCAATTAAACCGCGCCAGCCGGAGCGCGCCGCAGATGAGGTAGATCGAGGCGATGAACCACCCGACCTGGGCATAATTGATGAAGACATCCTTGAGCACGATGCGGTGCACCAAAAAGGCCGGCGCCGCGCCGAAGGAAATGATGTCCGCAAGCGAATCAAACTCCCGGCCAAACGGGCTGTCGGTGCCGCCCATCCGGGCTACACGGCCGTCCAGCAGGTCAAAAATGCAGGCCAGCAGGATGAAAAACAGGGCGGTCTTGATCACCGCGTTGAAATTGGGCGAGGTGATGTCCGCCTCGACAATCTTGGTCAGGGCCAAAAAACCGCAAAACAAATTCCCTGCCGTCATCAGGTTGGGCAGAAAATAAATCTTCAGGCCGTGCTCGGGGCCGTTTGTCTTATTTGATTCAGGCGTGCTCACAAGCGTCCTTTTCCATCGGCGCAGTTCATCAACGGCTTAAACGTCGAAAGTTTGGCGCGTATTGTCAAAGCCGAATGGCGGCAATTCAAAAGGCCAGTTTCTGGATGGCGCCGCGCAATTTACGGTCAACCTGCTTTCGGCGGTCCGCGTCAGTGATTTTATTTCCCAGGCTGTCGGTCACGTAAAAGGTGTCAATGGCCGCGCCCTTTTCAGTGAGAATCTTGGCCAGGGCGATGTTGAGGTCGCAGTCGTGCATGGCTTGAGACAACGCGAACAGCAGGCCCACATGGTCTTCGGTTTCAATGTCAATGATCGTGTGGGTCTCGGAGGTGTCGTTGTCGAGCCAGACCACCGTCGGGATGCGCTCGCCGCCGGGAGATTTGTAAACCGACGCGCGCGATTTCTGGCGCAGAATGAGCGGTTGAAGGTCCATGTCCTCGCGAGTCAGGGCTTGGTCCAGCAACTGTTCGAACTTCTCGCGCTCCTCCCGATTGGCCAGAAGGCCGGTACGGGCATCGTCTACGAAAAACGTGTCCAGAACAATCGCGTCGCTGCGGGTCATGATTTCGGCGCTGAGGATGTTCAATCCTGAGGCGGAGAGGCAGCCGGCAATTTTGGAGAACAGGCCGGCGCGGTCCCAGGTGCAGATATGGACGGTGCTGTAGCCGCGATCCGGATCGTTTTGCCAGGCGATGACTGGCGAGAGCGCGTTTTCATTTTCACTCAACTGCCGGAGCATGAACCGGTGCACCAACGATAAATCAAACGCGATTTCCCTGGCATTGTTAATTTGAAAATACCTCTGTGGAAGATTGTCAAAGTGCGCATGCAATTCCTCCTCGATGATGGCGCGAGGCTCCAGGCGCATCACTTCCTCGGCCAGCAATTCGCGCTGCTTTTCCTCGGCCTGCAGGAACGTGGTGCCGCCGGCCAGCAATTCACGGGTTTTGTGGTGGAGCAGCCAGAGGGAAGCCTCCTTGAATCCGTTCCACAGTTGATCGCTGGTGCCCATCGAATCGGCAAATGTCAAAAGCGTGAGCATGTCCAGGGTGTCCACAGACTGCACGATGCCGGCAAAATGGCGGATGACCGATGGGTCGTCCAGGTCGCGCCGCTGGGAAATGGACGCCATCGTCAGGTGATGCTCGACCAGCAGGCGCAAGGTGTGGGACTCGGCGCCATCCAGGCCCAGGCGCCGTGCCACTTTGAGGGCCAGATCCGCGCCGATCTCGTCGTGCCGCCGGTTTCCCCGGTGCGCCTTGCCTGCGTCATGAAGCAGCAGGGCCAAATAAAGCAAAAAGGGCTTTTCAATTTTCTGAAAGATTTCCGTATAGGCGCTGAACGGCGGCTTCTGCGCCTGCCAGATGGCGTCGAGTTTTTCGACGCAGACCAGCGTGTGCTCGTCTGCTGTGTATTGATGGTAGAACTCGTGCTGCACCAGGCAGGTGAGCCGGCCAAATTCCGGGAGAAATTTCCCCAAGAGGCCCACTTCGTGCATGGCCCTGAGAATCGGGGCCACATTGCCGCGCTGGTCGAGAATTTCCAAAAACGTTTTGCGGACATGCTCATCGGAAAGGACGGCATTGTTGACCAGGTGCAATTGATTGCGGATCAACTGGGCCAGGTCGGGATGGAGCTTGAGATTGCGCTGTTGGGCGTAAAGAAACACCCGCATCAGTCGCCAAGGGCGGTCCCGAAACACCTGGCGGGTGGCGGGATGGATTTCTCCGTCGAGAATCTTAAAGCCATCCACCAGTTGTGTGCGCCGTTTCTGGGACTGGCGGCGGAACCTGCGGCGGAAGGAGGGGCGCAGTTTTTTTTCGGGCACAAGCGCCAGTCGTTGCTCCACGGTGCGGGTGATGAGGTCAATGTTCCGGGCGTGCGTGTAGTAGTCCCGCATGAAATTTTCCAGCCGCACGCTCGGGGAGCGATCGGTGTAGCCCAGGCCGTGGGCGACAGACGGTTGAACGCTTTTGGTCAGCACATCCACCGCGCGCCCGGCGTGGTAATGCAGTTCATTGCGCGCGCGCAGGAGATAATCATAAGCCGCCTCCAATTGACGCCGCTCGGCTTTGCTGACCATTTCCTTCTGCTCCAGTTCCAGGAGGGACCGCGTGCGGTATTTGAAGAATGTCATCCAGACCAGGTTCTGGTAATCGCGCAGGCCGCCGCAGCCGTTTTTGATGTTGGGTTCCTGCATGAGCGGGGAGTTGCCGAACTTTTCACGGCGCACTGCCTGGTCTCTCAGTCGCGCCTCAACATATTCGTCCTCGTGGCCCGCCACGCACTTGGCCAGGACGGTTTTTTGAAATTTCGCAAAGAGTGCCTCGTTCCCCTCGATCAGGCGCGCCTCGATGAGCGAGGTTTTGGACTGCATGTCCTCACTGGCCACCTTGACGCACTCGTCAATGCTGCGCACCGAATGGCCGACCTTCAGCCCGATGTCCCACAGCGTGTAGAGCATGCCGTCGGTCAAAAGCCCCAGGCCCTGGATTGGCTTGCCGCGCGACACCATGTTGCCGTCGTGCAAAAACATGATGTCAATGTCGCTGAAGGGATTCAACTCGGCGCGACCGTAGCCGCCCAGTGCGACCAGTGCCATGGGCGGCAGCACCGAGGGCGACAAGTGGGACGAGGACGCCCTGACTCCTTGCAAAATGTAGCGCAGCAGCACGTCCATGATCGCGGCGCGCGCCTGGCAAATGTCCCGACCGCTGCTCCCGCCCCGGTGAAGGATTTTGAGCCGGTGAGTTTCGACCTTGAGGAAATTTTTGTAGCGATCCAGCTCCTGTGAGGGCTTCTGTCCCTCCGGCAAATCCAGCCTGGCTGCGGCACTGGCGTTAATTTTTTCGAGCAAAGTCGGCATTCAAAGTGTCACCTTAATTGTTGCGGTGATGCGAATCAAGAAACCCGGCGAGCCGGTTTGGCGGTGTTCTGGCATTGCGACTGCGCTTTTTATTCGCCCGCAAGAAAAATGAAACCGCCCGCGCAACCTTGCTCGATGAGCGGTTTTAACTACCCTATTACCGAATGGCCAATCCGCTTGAGCCCGATGCCGAGTTGATGCTGCGCGTCAAACGCGGCGACATGGCGGCATTTGAAGAACTGGTGGAGAAATACAAGCTCCCGGTGATTAATCTTATTTACCGGACGTTGCATGACTTTTCGGAGGCCGAGGATTTGGCGCAGAACGTCTTTGTGCAGGTTTACAAGTCCGCGCATCGCTATGAGGTGACGGCGCGGTTTTCCACCTGGCTTTATACCATCGCCCGCAACCTGTGCCTCAACGAGATCCGCCGCCGCACCCGGCATCCGGCCGATTCCTTGGAGGCCGTCACCGAAAACGACGAGGGGTCGTCGGTGCGACAATTTGAGGACGCCGCCATGGCCAGTCCCACCGAAGAAGTTCTGCACCATGAGCTTGAGGAGAAAATTCAAAAAGCTCTGGCCGAGTTGCCCGAGAACCAGCGCACGGCCATCCTGCTCTGTCGTCAAGGGGATATTTCCTACGAGGAGATTGCGCAAGTGCTTGGAACCTCGGTGTCTGCCACCAAATCCTTGATCCACCGAGGGCGGGAGGTGTTGCGGCACAAGCTCAAGCGTTATCTCCAGAGCGGCGAATGGGAGGATACTGAAAAAGAGAGCAACTTTTCCCCTGAGCCGGTTTTAGAAAAAGGAAAGAAGCGATGAGCAACGCCGAATTCGACAAGTTGAAGGAAACCCTGTGGCGACGTAATTTATCTTCTGCCGAGGAGGCGCAAGGGGTGGAGACACAGGGCAAAGATTTGGGCGACCGGCCTGAATTGGCAATGGAGTTGCAGGAGGAAAGAGCGTTGAACCGAGCGTTGGATCGTATGCCTCAGGTTTTAGTGTCCTCCAACTTCACGGCGCGCGTTCTGCAGGCGGTTGCATTGGAGGAGGCACGAATTTCCCGTGAAACAAAACGGGGGTGGCCAGCCTGGCGAGTCGGTTTTGGATGGGTTTCCCGGCTCGCCACGGCTGGTATCGCGGTGTTGATGGCCACGGGCGTGATTTACCAGTCGCGCCTTAACGAGCGGACGCAGCGGGCCAAAAGCGTCGCGGAGGTTTCCCACATGGTGACGCTGCCCACCGAATGGCTCGAGAACTTTGAGGTAATCAGCCGCTTGAACATTCCCGCCCCGGTGGATGCGGATTTGCTCGCGATGCTTCAGTGAACCCATTGCCAGCCTTGAAGTTCATGTCGCCAGCTTCCAGAACCCAGCAGATGCTTCAACGATCCGCAGGCGGCATCTCGTCTGGAATGGCGCTTCGCGTCGCGGCTGTTGCTGTGGTTATGGTCATGGATACGACAACGTCGCAGGCTCAGCCGGTGGTCACCAAAGTTCCGGTTTCTTCCGATGCGCCCCGTCAAATTCACGTGCGGCCCGTTTCGCCCATCGAATACTTCCGGGAATTGCTTGCCATGAGCCCGGCGGAACGGGAGCGGGCCCTACAGGAAAAAAAACCTGAGCAGCGGAACAGTCTTTTGGCCAAAATCAGCGAATACGAGGCGATGTCTGCTGATGAGCGGGAACTGCGCCTTCGCATGACCCAGCTTCGGTGGCAATTGGTGCCGCTGATGAAGGTGCCGCCGATTGAGCGTATCAAGACCCTGGCTTCCATTCCTTCCGAAGACCGTGCCTTGTTGGAGCGCCGCTTGAAAATCTGGGACGAAATTCCCGTGCATCTGCAAAAGGAGTTTCTGGAAAATGAAGCCCTGATTGGCTATGTCCTGCGCTGGGAATCCAGCACGCCACAGGAGAAAGAAAAACTGCTCTCCGCGTTTCCTCCGGAGCGCCGCGCCAAACTCGAGCAGCAACTGGCCTCGTGGCAGGCTTTGCCACTGGAGCGTCGCCAGCAGCATTGCTCGCAGTTTACGGAGTTTTTTGAGCTCGATGACAAGGAAAAGGAAAAAACCCTTCGCACCCTGTCGGCAGCCGACCGGGAGCAAATGGAAAAAACGTTGGAGCGCTTCAACAAATTGCCCCCCGAGCAGCGGAAAAGGTGCTTGGATTCCTTTACGAAGTTTACCGGCATGAGCACCGAGCAGCGCAGCCAATTCCTCAAAAACGCCGAGCGGTGGGAAACCATGACGCCATCCGAAAGGGAAGTCTGGCGCAAGCTGGTCATGAAAAGCACGCCTCAGCCGCCGTTACCTCCCGGGATAAGGCCGTTGCCTCCCTCGCCTCCCCGCAGCGCGGTGGCCTCCACCAACGCCTCCAAATAAGCAGCCAGCGAAGGGGGCAAATTTTCTTTACCGAGGCTTTACCCCGTTGTTTTTTGACCTAAACTGGGACTCAAATGCTGCCTCTCGAGTCAAGCAAACTGTTTAACACCCTGACGGAAGCTGAGCTCCAGCGCGTCCGTTTGGCGGCTCAGGAGAGGGTTTTTGAACCTGACCAGGTTATTTTCAAGGAAGGCGACCCGGGCGACGGCATTTATGTGATTCGCGACGGCACGGTGCAGATCTCCGCCGTCGTTGGCCCCGAGCGGCGCGCCCTGACGTCTCTGGGCCCGGGTGATCTTTTCGGCGAAATGGCCGTGCTCGACAGCGACCCTCGTTCCGCCACTGCAACCGCCGAGACGCGCGTTGCGGTGTTTTTCATTCCCCGCGAGGATTTGCTTCAACTGCTCGAATGCATTCCCCGGCTGGCGGCCAGCCTGGTTCGGGAAATCAGCCGGCGTCTGCGTGATTTCAACCGCCAGTACATTCAGGAAGTGCTCCAGGCCGAGCGGTTGTCCCTGGTGGGCCGCTTTGCGCGCTCGATTGTCCATGATTTAAAAAACCCCCTCAACGTCATCGCCATTGCTTCCGAGTTGGGAGGCATGGAGGGTGCCAGCCCCGAGGCGCGTGCTTCGGCGCGGACACGCATCCGCAAGCAGGTGGATCGCATCAGCAACATGGTGAATGAACTGCTGGAATTTACCCGTGGCGCCCACACAGCTTTCGTGCTGGCGCAGGCCGATTACGCCACCTTCGTCAATCAACTGATTGACGAAATGAAACCGGAAATCGCGGCCCGTGGCGTCGCCCTTGAACTGGAAAACCCGCCGCCCGCGGTCAAAGTCGAACTGAACCCGCCCAGACTGACGCGGGTGTTTCACAACCTCATTCACAACGCCACCGACGCCATGCCCGAAGGGGGCAAGGTGATAATGCGTTTCCGGGTCGAGAACAATTCGATTGTTACCGAGATAGAGGACACGGGTTCAGGGATCGCTCCCGAGATGCTCGACAAGCTTTTTGAGGCGTTTGCCACGTATGGAAAGGCCCATGGCACGGGGCTTGGCCTGTCCATCTGCAAACGCATAATCGAAGATCATCACGGCAAAATCCGCGCGCGCAACGAGCCCGGGCGCGGCGCCGTCTTCAGCATCGCCCTGCCGCCTCCACGAGTTCAGGCATAAAAGCCCCCTGCCTTGGACGCCAAGGCCACGCGCATCACCGTCGAAATCCAGGCGGGCGGACGTAGCCTGGTTCGCGTCACCGATGATGGCGTCGGCATGAGCCGGGATGACGCGCTGTTGTGCTTGGAGCGTCATGCCACGAGTAAAATTGCGCGCGCCGAGGACCTCAGCGCGGTGACCACGATGGGCTTTCGCGGCGAAGCGCTTCCGAGCATTGCCAGCGTCAGCCGTTTTTCACTCACCACCCGGGAGCACGACAATGACGAGGGCACGCAGGTCGTGGTCAATGGCGGGAAAATTGTGGAGGTGCGGGCTGCGGGCTGCGCGCCGGGGACCAGCGTCGAAGTGCGACAGATTTTTTTTAATTTGCCGGCCCGCCGCAAATTTCTCCGCAGCGAGGAGACCGAGTCGGCTCATATCCAGCATTACCTGACCTTGGCGGCGCTGGCCTCGCCTGGAGTGGCGTTCAGCTATTCCAAGGATGGCCGGACCGTGTGGCAATTGCCCTCTGTGCGCCTGGAGCAGGGAGGCCAACCGGAGCTTGCCTCGTTGAAGGAACGGTTCCGCGCGCTGCTCGGCGACGTGTCGCTGCTGCCTGTGGATGTTGCGGCGCGTTTGCCGCGCTTTGCAGAAAATGAAGCAGCAGAGGAGGGTGATTCCGCTTTGCAGGAAGACAAGCCAGTGCGCATTTGGGGATACATCGGCGCTCCGGGCGTGTCCCGCTCCAGCCGGGAAAACCAATACATCTTCGTTACTCGCCGCCCGGTGGAGAATCGCGGGCGGAACTTCGGCCTATTGGAAGGCTATCATACCGCGTTGATGAAAGGCCGTTATCCGGTTTGCTGTCTATTCCTGGAATTGAATCCCGCCGAGGTGGACGTCAACATTCACCCAGCCAAACGCGAGGTGAAGTTTCATCGCGACAAGGCGATTGTTCGCCTGGTCACGCAGGCTGTGCGCGAAGCCTTGCTGGATTTCCACGCCACCCCGGTGGCGCCTAACCCTATTTTTGCCGCGCAGGCGTCGTCAGTTTCCACGCTGGAAAAAAATCCGCCTGTGGCCCCGCCTCTACTGGAATTGACCAGCCCTCTCCCGGAAGAGCCGGTGCCATCGCCTCAAACCCGTGAATTGCCCAATTTCCCCGAGCTCTCCAAGCCGCTGGCCAACTGGCCCCAACCGGCGCCCAAGGATGACAAATCTTCCTCAAAGGCAGCTCCGGCTTCTGCGGCAATCGTTCCTTTCGCCGCCGCTCGCTCCGGATTGGACCCAGTGCCGCTGTTGCATGTTCCGCTGCGGGTGGTGGGCGTGATCGGCAGACTGTACGTGATTCTGGAATCCGACCGGGGCCTTGTGCTTCTGGACCAGCATGCGGCGCATGAGCGAATTTTGTTCGAGCAGATGCTGCGTCGGCTTGAATCGCAGGACGCCGCGCCGTCGCAACGGTTGCTGTTGCCGCAAACCATTGAATTAACAGGGCGTGACGCTTTGTTCCTCAGGCAGAATCTGCCGATTCTGGCGCGGCTGGGGGTTGGCCTGAGCGAGTTTGGTGAAAAAACCTTCCTGCTGGATGCGCTGCCGCCGTTCGTCAAAACCAGCGAGCCTCGGCGATATGTCGTTGAGTTGATTGATGAACTCAAGGCCGTTGGCCAGGGCGTGAACACGTTGCGCCTGGGCGAGGAAACCATTGCCAAGACGGTCTGCCGGCACTCAGTCAAGGCCAATGACCCGTTGGCCGGCCCTGAACTGGAAAAACTGGTCAACGACCTCCGGCAATGCGCGATGCCCTATACCTGTCCCCATGGACGCCCCACGCTCATTGAAATGAACTACCGGGAGCTGGAGAAAAAATTCGGCCGAAGCCAATAAGCCAGTCTTCTTCAAGGCCGCTTCGCAAGTCCGGTTTTGCCCGTTGTTTTCCTAATGACCGGACAATGGATTGGCTAGGCTTCTGTTTTAAAAAATCTTGGGGGATTCATGCAAAAGCAGGGAGGGTGTGGTAAATTAAATTATGAACAATTCAACCCTCAACATGCGGGTTGTAGGGATTCTTGCAGTTATGCTGCTTTTTACTACAGGGTGTGCTTCCCTGTTCCCGTCGGATAAATCCACTTCCAAATCGCGGTGGGATGATTTTAACGCCGTCCAGGCAGACTATGAAAAAATTGTTCCCAACCAGACCACGGAGGCGGATTTGAAGGCGATGGGCTTTGATCCTTACGCCACGCCTAACATTCGGATTCTAACATACATTGATTTGGTTCAGCGGTTTTTGCCCAACGCCACGCTGACGACACGCGACCTGCCAGAGCCGGTGCGCTTGGCCATTGAAGCCAAGGAAGCCTGCCATGGTTACGAGGTGGCCTTGCAAGTGTCCAACCGCAAGCGTTACGGCAACTTGTTTCTCGATATTTTCGGTTTCCGCCGCAAAGCAAAGACCACCGGGTGGGATTACAAGGCCATTCTGGTGATGAAAGACAGTGTGGTGGTTTACAAGCTCTGGTCCGGAGAGCCCATGACTGTCAAATACGACGACCGCAAGCGGCCGTTGGGTCCCATTCAGGAAGTGGACTTAAACCTCAACGTCGCGCCCCGGCCCTTCTAAGCGACGGGAAGACGGGTTTATTTTCTGTAAACACGGATTTTGGCTGAATCATTCCAGCCGGTGGGACGTAGCCGTGCATTCGGGGTGCTTGCCGATGGCTTCCACGGTGTAGCGCCCGCCTGATGGGCACTGAATTTGTTCCCAGGCCATTTGCAGGTGCGGCTTGAGGCTTTCCGGTTCGCAGGATTCACCCGCGCGCTTTTTGTGCTCCAGCGCCCATGCCTCCTTGGCAATATCAATTTGCTTGAGATTCGCAACGCATGCGTCCCTATTAATTACCGTGCGGGCTTTGGGGTAATTGTAAAAGCTGAAGGCCAGAAGGGGCAGCGTGAGTATGAAAAACACCCATCCCATCCAAGCCAGAAGCCTGATTGACCGGCCCGAGGGAATGGGTTGGGTGCCTTCGCTCATGTGTCAACGCGAGGCTGAAGCCGGCTATGCCTGCGGCGCCGGAGTGACCTCCTCGACCTTGGCGTATTCCAAAAGGAGGCCGATCACTTTTTCGTTCAGCAACTGGTCGTAGATTTCGTTGATGCCGTCGCGCTTTTGCAGTTCCTTGACGAACTTGTCCACCGGCATGTCGTAGGTCTGCGCCAACTGGCCAATTCGCTGGATGACTTCCTGTTGCTCGACCTTGATGCCCTCTTTCTCCGCAATGCGGCTGAACAGGAAGGCCGCCTTGACGCGGTCCTTGGCCGTGAGGTTGGCCGAGGCAAAAATCTGGTCCTTTTGCGACTCGATGGTTTCACGGGGAATGCCGCGGCGCTGGTTTTCGCTGACAATGTTGTACACCACGTTGCGCGTCTCCTGTAGCACCACCGATTCGGGCAACTCGCACTGGATACGATTGAGCAATGACTGGACGACCTGATTTCGCAACGCGCGGTCCTGTTTGAATTTCAACTCGTTCTCCAGATCGTTGCGGACGCCTTCGCGCAGTTTCGCCAGCGACTCGGCCCCGTAATTTTTTGCGAACTCATCGTTCAACTCCGGCAGAACCTTTTGCTTCACCTCAACGACTTCGACATCGTAAGAGCCTTTTTTGCCCTGAAGCTGTGGGGTGACGAAATCGGCGGGGAAGTCCACGGCAACCGTGCGCTTGTCGCCGGCCTTGGCAGCCATCAATTGCTCGGTGAAGCCGGGAATGAAGGAGTCCTTCTCCACCG